>NZ_NIQB01000041.1:0-39786 GCF_018687865.1 Coxiella-like endosymbiont of Rhipicephalus sanguineus
TCAGGTAGGATAGAATCTTCCTCAGGTAGGATAACTGAACTGATCAAGACAAGCTTAACCAGCTCTTCTTTTTCTTCGGGAAGAGCATGGGAATAATAGCCGCCCGTAGAAGTCCTTTAAATCCCTAAACATCTCTTATTTAGTTAGAAATAAGATCTAGCTCTTCATTCAGTAAGAGATTAAAGTTTTGTTAATTAACAGAGTATCTGAATCAAAAGAAGGTTTCTTAAAGTTAGGCACGTCTCTTTGGTACCAAGCTTTTAATTTTTTGTTATAATTCCAAAGAAACAAAACTATCTAGAAGGCATAATTTATTAAAAGTAATGAAAAATCTTGTTCGACTAAAGTTTGGAAGGGGAGCATTGGACTAGAAGAAATGCCTATATAAATGTGACGTAAGTAGATATATTATTACTGTCCCAGATTTTAGCTAAAAACAGAGATTTTTACTTCTTAAGGCAGCTCTAAAGGTTGTTATTAATACCTCATGAGGACATTCTGGATTGCAAAAGGTATGTTAATAATTTATTATAGTTCCAGATAAATTCAGCTTTTAATGCACTCAACCTTTGTTTCTAAAGCCCAGTGAAGGTAATTGATCAAAGTAATCAGTGAAATGTACTGTCTATTCTATTTTTCTAAACCAACCTCTTCGCTCTATAGCTATTGTCGCAAATAGAGGTCATTTCCTTCCTTTTCATATTTTCAAAATAACGAACACATAGGGACTTTCCAGTGCATAGTGAAAATATAAAAGAGCGTCTAAATTTGAGATTGAGGGTAAATTGGAGAATTCGCGTTCAGCTGATATCCATTCTTGCAATGACTTAAGGAAGGGATTCCCGTGATCTTATCTTGCCATATTGATTTAATTATTTTGGTATAGTGACTTGTTAAAATGTGTGCGAAATTGATTGCTTGTTCTCCAAGGGCAAGCGACAGGCCAACGGCTTGATGATTATCAATGTAGCTATGAATTCTTCTACCGTAAAAGCATCTCTTAACAGTGAGTTATAAGGATTATTCCACCATATTTGATTGATAATTAAATTATTGCCGCTGACGAGAATTAATTGAAAAAATCAGTTAATTCCCATAAGGATATGATTTGTAGACTTCCAGAAATATTGCTAATTGGTTGAACTAGAAAAAAATGCGTAATTGCGGATTTTTTACACATGAGGTGAGTTTCTTTTATATCCTTATTTTTAAAAGCCTTTTTTAAATGCTTCAATTGATTATCTAAAAAAGAATAGCTTGCGTATCCTGCTCCCTTAGAATCTGATACCTTCGACTTTCTAAACCTTCTGTTGAATATCTATGATTAAGGGAGTAGTAAAAGTTGACCTTTCGAAAGAAAATAAATCTTTAGGACCAAATATCTGCCTGATAGGAGAATCGTCCTCGTACCTCATCTTTAAGCTCCTAGTTAGGAATAAGCTGTTAGAGTTAGATAAATATTAGAGAAATATTAAATTATTTAGGGTATATATAGTCCATTATTCAGCCAGAGCAAGTGTCTTTAGTTTCCATTAATATTTTGTTAACTTATTTCCTAGATTTATTAAAATAATTTAATAAGACTAAAAAAAAGACTAAAAAAGTAATTATATTTTTTAGGAGATATTTTAGTAATTAATTTATCGGAATCAATCAAAAATCAATTTTGTTTCCTTTTCCTAACGGACTTAAGAATTATAGAATTAGGTGTAATTTTCTTTCTTATAATGTATAATCCTTTTTAAAGTTAATATGTTAATATATTAAGATAATGTATAACGTAATGAAATTATCGGGGAATTAAGATAAGGCGAGGTATTATTTTAGAAGGGGGTGTAGAGTAGTGGGGACTGCTTCCAGAGTCATATTTACTTTGTTTATTAGTTACCTTAGGTCAGTTTATTGAAAAGCTTCGAGAAAAAGATAATACGGAAATTGATACAGACGTTTATGAACGTGATCTCTAGAGGTTTCTGGAGAGCAGGCACAATTGCCTTTGTAGCGGTTTCTTTTTTCCATTCTGTAACCAGTGAATTTTATTAGCTTTCGACCATTAATAGAATTAACAGGAGAATATCTAGGACGTGGAATTTTGTCAATTTTCCACTCGTACATCAATTAGTACATCAATTATTTATAAAGAAGGACTGAAGAGAGACAGACTCTTTTGTCATCTCAAACCGAGGGCTATGCTTCAGCATCTGATCATAGACTAGAAAATACAAGCAGCGAAGGGCTAGGTCTTTTATTTAAAATAGATTATCCAAAGGGACGCGAACAGGCTTTTTTAGATGTCTTCTCTTCCTTTTAATTTTGACCATTTTTTTGAGAATGTAAATGGTGTTTGGATCTGAATAACAAAGATGAATCTCTTTTCTCCACTTTTACTATCAAGATATTCATTTCATTCTTCATTTCTTCTTTTTCTGCCAGCGAGAAAGAACTTTCGTCAATTTAATCTCGAACCAAATTTTTCTTCCCGGGCTGCAATAATTCCGTGATCACGTAATACAGACCTTTTAAGCGATGAGGTATATCACTGGCAGACTCTCTTTTCAGAGTTTTTTTCGGGGTTAAAAATTCTAGACATAAATTAACGGCTAAATTCTCATTTAAAGAAATTAAATTTTTTAAAATTTCACAACACTCCTTAGGAGCGAATTAACATCGAAAATCGTGAAAATCCCGCAACCAGTGTTCTAACTTTTCAACAAAGCGCTGTGTGGTTATTTTAGAAGGCTTGTCGATAAACAGTCAAAATTTTCCTTAGAAGGATGATAGAATTCGGAGAAGTAGTAAGCCAAAAGAGTGCAGTAGTTCCTGTGCTGGCTTCTCCTGTCATTGGTTAGCTGATGGCCTGAGTTGTGATTTTTAGAGCTAATTCCTCATTGGCATTTAATAATTCTATAAGTAAGGCTCTTTCGGGAGAAGAAGAAACAAGCCCCCCTCAAAAAAAGGAGGTAAACCCATGTGAGTGTTTGAAGTTAGCGCGTGGCATAAAGCTTCAGCGGTAATTTTTTAGCTAAAGCGCTTTTATCGTCTCCTAACAAGTAATGCAAATAAATCTCGTTAGCTCTGGCGGGCCGGTTAGCCAACAAAGCGCAGAAGGATGTAAATCGCTAGCAGTCGATCTCGTAGTCAGATTGCAAAGTACTCGCGTAGAAATTTCTTTTGCGAGTTGAGTTGAGAACTTCTAGTCAGTAATTTTTTTAATAAAACTAATCCTCTAGAGGTTCTGGCCAGTTGATAAACAGGAGAATTTCCATCTTAATTACTCGAGGCTGGTTGAAAAAAACAAGGTGGCGGAAATTTCATGAAGTAATTGGGGAATTAACCGCTATTATTTTTTAAGCACATCTAAACCTATCGCGTAAGCTAAGAAAGTAAAGTACTGAAGAGTCGTAAGAGGTATTAGGTGGTTGAGAATAGGAAAATATATCCATCGTAATTTCTTTTACTAAATTGAGATTTTCAGTAAATAGATCATTAAGTTATCGCTCTACCTTGAGGACAGGCGCTCAAACAAAAAGAATAACGAAGCACCCTTATTTGGACCTTGAATGATGACTTGATAAAGTGCCCCTCGCTGAAATTTTAAAGATTAATTGGAAATTTTTGCTAGGAGTTGCCAGAGAGAAGCGGTCTCCTCTCAGACGTTCCGCCAAGCCAAAAAAGTGTAGAAGAACCGCCCGCCGGTAAGATTTTCCTTCTGGAATGGCACAACACAGGCTTCTAAGCCGATTTCATTAGTAAGAGCCTGTGGTATCAAAGTTTGGATTTTCTAACATATGTTGAGAAAGGAGAGAGCGGCTATAGGAAAGCCATAAGGAAGGGTAGAAAGCATATAAAAAGCTGAAATTTTAGTGGACGGATTTGGCGAAACCAGGCTATAGAGCGTTTTGGAGGAAATCTCTTTAACTAAATTCAGGATTTTTTGTTATCAATAATGCAAGTAATTTAGTGCCTTCCTTGGTGCTAGCTAAATTATAGAATGTGGAGAGCCCCGCATAAGGGCCTTATCTTAGTTATGAGAACTTATGAGAACATAATGCTGTGCCGCTAATCCTCTTTGCCAACTTAGGATTTTTGATAAATAACTTTGTTAATAGGCTTAGGCCTTCAGGAGACTTTGTTAGCCAAAAGAAAGGAAGAAGCCCCGCAACATCCATCTTCCTTCGCACTTGTTGGATGCTGGAGGATTGGAGCTGTGATTTCCAAAGCGAGGGAGGAATTTTCTATTACCATCCGATCAAGTAACGCTATACCTTCGGATAAGGTGCTGAGTAAATAAAAAGGAGAAATGCTTTTCCATGGGCGGCGTGTCCAAGGGGGGAGGGGGTCGTCCGAGTGCCATAGCAGAAATTTCTGAAAGTAATTTAGGTTTAGTTTCCAGTAGTTTGTCAAACATAATTTTACGTCGTGAGTAGAAATCAACAAGCAAAAACAGTGTAGAAGCGCATTCATAAGGACCCATTAAAATAGGGCGACAAAGGTTTTCATCCCTGATGTTTTGGATTATCCCCTCGGAGTATCGAGAAACCTCATAAATAGGTCATACGCTTCTCTATCTGCAGCACCAATAAGCCAATAAAATGCCAGAGCCGGGGCGGGCGCCCCCGCCCCCATGGTTCAAGTTCTTGGAGCACAAGACGACAAAGGGCTTCTGCTGTAATTCCTTACTCCAATTGAAGATTTTGGAGGAATATTTCTAGGGGAAGCGATCTTCTATCAGGGTAGGTGTTAACCCATAAAATGGGGATACTCTAACTCTCACTATTTCCGTACGGTAAAATGTTTCTGCAGAAATTTCTTGCATTAATTCTGGTTTTACTCTTAAAAGCTCTTTGAATAATTGCCGGCATGTATTGGTGCTAATAAAGCAAGCTAATGCCTGTGTCACCCAGCTTTTTGTAAAAATCTTTTCCTGAAAATCCCCTTTCGAACAATCCGATAAAAGCGTCATTTTATAAATTATTCGTCATCAAAAAAAATCAAATATATTTAGGGACCGCCCATTGAGGATGCTTAACGGAGTAGACATTAATAATTCTTTAAATACTGTAAAGATAAGGTTGAATATAGTTCAGGCAGGTTGAAAAAAATATAAGTGGGTAAGGTAAATGATTGCTGTGTAATTCAATTCTCGTGACTAAATTCTGATAAGAAGCATCTCCGATATAATATTGGTGAAGGAAGAGGATTGATATAGACTATAATCTAAGGCGTTGCTCTACATAAGCATAAGTTACTTCAGGTCTGTGTATTTTGTTGGATCCATACTTTAAATTCGTGCCTTAATCAAATTGGTTAAACATCATTAATATTATATCGAGCTATTCTTAGGATTCGGTTAAGGTGATTATTAAATTGAGCGAAAAATGAGAAAAACTTTCATGTCTTCGCTAATTATTTGCTTTTACCTCTGTTTTTATATGAGATTTGATTGCAGTAAGCCTCCTCTGTGGAGTAGCATTAAGAGGGAAAATAAGCTTTGATCAATGTTCTTTTAATCGAAGAGCATGTATTGATTCGTTGCGGTATGTGCTTGATGCTAGAACGAATCAAGGGTATGTGTATAGTCGGAGAATCGAATACCGGGGAAGAATGGTTTACTCTGCGACTGGAAAAAGAACTCGATGTGGTTATCCTCAACTTTCAACTACCTGATACGAATAGCCTTGAGCTTGCTCAAAAATTTTTACGTCGTGATCCGGATATAAAATACTAGTTGTTACAGGGATGAAAAATGAGTTGCTTCCTATACGTTTGCTTGAAGCAGGCGTACATGGATTCGTTACTAAAAGTAGCGATTCTACTGAGTTAGAACATGCCATTCGTGCAGTGCATAGTGGTCAGCGATACATTATATAGTTCGGCGGTGACAAGCCGCTTAGCTTTAAGGAAAGCCACTGCTTCGGAGTCACCGTTTGATGACTTGAGTGATTGAGAAATGGAAGTTTTGTTATTTGCTAGCCAAAGGGATGAAAGCAGAAGAAATTGCTAAACAATTACATATTAGTACTAAGGACGGTGTACTCTCACCGCTATTGAAATGTTTGAAAAGTTGAATGTAGGAAATGATATTGAATTAATTAAATTGATTGTGCAATATGGAGTGATTGAAATTGATAAAGCTTAAACAGTCTGCAACTTTCTTGTCTACAGCAATTCCAAGAAGAATCAAATACCTGATGGCTTAGAAATACATCTCCTTTCCAAAGTCCCATCCTATTATGGAGTCACAAGGCCTTCAGAAATTGAAGTAAATCAAATTTTACGCTCCCAGGGAATTCAAAATGTAAGAGGGTTTATAAAACAGCGTTTGAGATGGTCAAATGGTTAACGATTGGATTGGTGGAAACATGCTTTTTTAGCACAGCTCGCACCGTTAAAGAATCCTATACAGAAAAACATGTACTGAGAGACTAAGGATTTACATGTTCTACCTTTTTTGGTCTTTATAACAGATGAGTGGTTTGGTATTGGAGCGGTTATTATCGGCGCCATGTCTTTTTGCTGTGGGCTATTTTTTTATTTTTCGATAGTAGGCCGTCTTGCTTTTGCCCTGACTGATAAAATGATCGATATGCCAATCAAATTAAGTGAAGCAGAAAAAAAGATCTTCCCTTCAAAGGTTTTTCGGATAGCCCAAATATTTTAGCACCATATGCTAAAATAATTATATCTTTTCGCCGACTTCTTTATCTTCGAAGTGAATTTAATGCCTTTAAAAGCTGCAATTTTTGATATGGATGGCGTTTATTACCGATACGGCACGGGCTTCATGCTGAAGCATGGGAGATTATGTTTAATGTCTTTTTTGAACCTTATGACAAAATGCAACTTCCGTTTACCTATGAGGACTATTTCTACTATGTGGATGGCAAGTTATGTATCGATGGTATTAAGAGTTTTCTGCTCTCTCGAGGATTAGAACTTCCTTCTGGGGATTTTGAGGATACTCAGGATACAAATACCCTTTACGAATTTAGCAATTAGAAAAATAATATATTTTCTGATTTATTGAATCAAAAAGAAATTAAAGTTTTTTCTTCTACTATTAAATTAATCTAAAAATAATCTAAAAATTTAGGCAAGAAGGAGTTCGAGTAGGTGTGGTATCATCCAGTAAAAATTGCCAAATATTACTGGAAAGGGCATGGATCATAGATTTATTTTTAATTTAAATCGATGTTATTACCCGTCAAGAAATGAATTCAAATCGAAAATCCCAACCTGATATGCTTTTAGAAGTAGCTGCCCAATTAAAAACTGTTCCTTTAGATTGCGTGGTTTTCAAGGATGCCCTGTCAGGAATACAGGCTGTGGTGCGAGGTTGTTTTGAGTTAATTATTGGGGTTGCTTGTAATTCAAATTTATGCGAATCGTTAAAGAGAGAAGGGAGAGATTGCGTAGTTGATGACTTGGGAATGATTCGTTTTGAAGAATTGTCTCAACATATTCCTCTGCCACTTCTTAACGCATTAAATTGTCTACCTTGTATTATCAAGCAATCAATCAATAAAAAAGTGGTTGTTTTTTTGAATTACGATGGAACACTGACGCCAGTAGTGGGTTCCTAAACATGCCATTTAACTGATAAAATTAGTGAGATATTGATAAATCTATAACAATACATGCCGATTTTTATTTTAAGTAAATGACAATTAGAGAGTTTGTACCAATTGATTGGTTTAAAATAATTATTTTAAATAGATAATTATAGATTTGAAATTTTTGATCTGCTTTCTCAGAATATTTTCACGATGGGAACAGATAAATAAGCTGTATCGAACGTTTATAATTTATTGATACAATTACTTAAAAATATTCTTAGGATCATCATTGAACATAAAATTTTATCCTTATCTATATATTATAGTTTAGTAAAATCTGAGAATCTTCCAGTAATCAAAGAAAAAATTGATAGAAATTTAAAACTATATCCTCAATTAAAAAAACATTTAGGTAAAAAAGTTTTCGAATTGCGACCTGCTGTTGATTGACATAAAGGTAAATCCTTATTACATATTATGGAACTATTAATCTATCATTACGTTGGTATTTACCTAATTTTTATTGGGGATAATGTTACGGACGAAGATACTTTTCAGTAGTTAAAAATTGTGGATTATAGGTATTCTCGTTTCTCAAGAACAACGTAGGACAAAATCCGCTATAATTTTAAAAGATAAGAAAGAAGTTGAAAAATTTCTAAAGTCGTTAATCAGCTTCTATCAAATCACATAAAATGTAAACATGGCAACTACAATATCGTGATTTTATTGCTCCTCAACAGTATTTTCGAGAAACTCTATGTACTTTAGGAAACGGTTATTTTGCGACCCGAGGTACTTGGGAAGAAGTTCAATATGATGGAGTTCATTATCCAACCCAGAAATTTATATTGATGGATGTTACAATCATTTAACTATTGAAATTTTAGGTCAGAATGTTACTAATAAAGACTTAGTTAATTGTCCAAACTAGTTACCTCTTTCTTGGGGACACTTAAATTAAGATCAGGTTGTTTTAAATGAAACTAGTTTGGAAGAATATAAAAAAACTTTAGATCTATTTCACGGAATTTTAAAACAACATTTTTTCAGTTGATAAAAAAATCGTAAAATAAGAATATTATCTGATCCATTGTCTTTATGGCTAATCCTTCATTTTTTGGCTATTGAATATAAGCTGATGGCTTTAAATTGGTATGGTGAAATTGAGATACGTTCAGGTATTGATAGCAATATTATTAATAATTGGGTTGCTCGTATCGAAAATTAGTATAGTATCATTTAACAGAATTCATATTGAATAGCTTGTAAAACATGATTCAATTAAGTACGACGAAAAGTCAATCCTAAATACGTATAGTTCTATAACAGATCGGAGGCAAATATATCAGAATCAAAAAAATGATAGAAATGAATCCCGACATTATCCAAACTAAAAAAGTATCTTAAAAATTTATAGTATTTTCTAAAAAAATTGTCTTATAGCAATCAAAAATAATTTCATTATTTATATCTCGCGATAAAGTAATTACTAATCTAGCTTTTGGTAGTCGATAGCTTTTAACTATCGTTGATCAATTTTTCAAGATAGTGATAGCGAATGAACTCGCTTGGGAACAGTTTTGGCAACGATGCGATTTAAAAATTTAAACTAAATAGTTTTAATTTATTACAAACTATCTTTCTGTACTTAGGGACCTCGATGTAGGAGCTCGTTCCCGTGATTTGCATGGAAAAACATATCAGGGAGGGATATTTTTTGAGATGAACTCTATGCCTCTCCTTTTTTTAATTTTCATTTTTTCAAAATTACTTCTAAATTAGTTGGTCGTTATTATTATACAGTTATAGGAGTTTATTCCAAGCACGCCAAGCAGAAAAAATAGATTTAAAGAAGCTATGTTTTCTTGGAAAAGTGGAAATAATGAAGAGGAAGAAACGTAAATAATGCACTTAAATCTAAGTTATAATACTTAGTAGCCCGATTATAGCAATTCGAAAAGGCATATCAATATTGCAATTGTTTATAGCATTTGGAAATATTATTTACATACTGAGAATTTTAAATTTATGTTACATTATAGTCGAGAGATGATATTTGAGATAGCGCGTTTTTGGAGTAGTTTTATTATTTATAATTTCGATTCTGATCGTTATGGAATTTAAGGTATAATGGATCCAGATGAATTTCAAAAAAATACTCTAATAGTCGAACGTCTGGCGTGGACAATAATTCCTATACTAATTTTATGCTGGTATAAGTTTTGGAGACGGTTTTACAGTTAATTAAAATATTAAATGCTCAACGGTGCTATGAATTATTAATGATTTTAGATATTGACAAGGAAGAAATTCAAAATGGAAAAATATTATTCATCGTATTGTTTACTATTATGAAACAATAATATTTTGAATCAATTTGATGGTTATGATCAATTGATTCCTTAATGTGATAGTACTCTTCAACCAGTAATTTTGTAGCTAAATCATAATTCATGTTATATCCAAAAAAGGTACGTATTAGAAATTGCATTAGATAAGATGTCTTTTAAAGACTGGACTATGAGAGAAATTAGTTTATTCCCTATAGATGATTACCTAGAAAAGCATTTTTGAAGTCAGAATTTTCTTCTGGATTTTCTTTGTTCCGCTCTCTCCTAATAAATATTCTATTAGGATGAACAGCGTTGTATCGCATACGTTGTACTATTAATTCATAAATTGATGAGATAGAAAGAAAAGCCACGCCCATTGCTACGCCAATCCCAAACTCTACAAGAGTTATTATAAACCTCTGCGGAGGCGTAGAGAGAAATAATACCTAGAATTAATAAGGAATAAAGTCTCACATCTCTATAGATCCGGAGGTCGTTTTCCAGTAATGGTTCTAGGCGAGCATGTTAAATTCTGAAATTGACATAAAAAAGAAGATACAATAAGAATTTTTCCTTCTATTAAAAGAGGCTATCTTAATTCAAAAGTTTTCAAAGTCCTTCCGAGAATAGCGGTGGTAGAACCCACAAGATAAATGCACGCTAAGGCTTTTTTTTCTGTTTCGGGAATGTAATTCAATATTAATTTGATGCATTGAACGAATTCAATTTTAAAAAAAAACTTAATAAAATTTTAATCTTTAACTAGTATAATCATTTTCCTCGATTATAAAAAGCCTAGGATGAGAAATACTAATAAAAATTTGAAAACCATTGATGGAAGAACAACGAAAAAGGAATTATGAAATATTAAAAAGATATTTTTAGCATCAATATAAAAAAATGGAAGAGTTCCTGAGGAACCGTCTATTGATACATTTATCAGGTAGTTCAATGAAAAAGGAATATTATCTTAAAGAGTCTACTTATTTTATAGAAATTTAAAATTTTACACTTCTTTGCTCTCAACTTTTCTATAAATTTATTTTTCAATTTTTTAAATCCATATCGGAGCAACCATCCCAAAGAGTTTCTTTTAAATATCCTGATTTGGAAGGTTTTTTACCCTGACAAGTTACAATAGAAAATTTACCCATTGCTGAATAATTTACTGAAAGGCACTTTCTAATCCTTTGGAGCTGCGATTTGCAATAATTTATGCTTTTTGTGTCAACACGATATTACACTTGGTACATATGGCTACTGCTTCCGTGCCCATATTTAGAATAAAGAAGTATTTAAGATTTGCCAACCAAAAATGTTCTATCGTTTGCCTGGACAAAAACAATCTCGATTTTATTTACACAGTTTTTAGGTTGCATCAACCCTATTCTGAGCTCTTATTTGTTTAGTTAATGGATCGATCGGTCCTCCAAACTACTACTTCGAGTCCCTTAATTAAGAAAAAACTAGTGTTTACAAAATAACAATCAAGAAGGTCACAATATAATTGAATTATTTCTAAGAGGTGGACTTTCTATAAACTATTATTTCTGTGAATGGGATATTAATCTTTTTTTATAGGATGCAGCACAAATAATAAAAGCGTGTAAATTAACATGCAAAGCGACTCTTACACTTCCGGTATATGGAGCAGGTGGTCTTATTGCACAAGGAAATGAAATCTTCCATACTCTCTTAAACACTTTATCTGTAGAACAATCTTTATTAACCCTACTGATACCCGTTCATACCCCAACCCATTGGGCATTTTTAGAAATTCAGATTACGTATGAGAAAAATTATTTTTTCTGGTTTAACCTGACTCACTGGCTCTATCTGACGAACGTAACGCAATTAATAATTGGATTTTAAGTACAGTGCTAGAGTGGGCACTTAGCAATGGATATAATATTTTAACATCTTATCAAGGTTTGTGATACACGCATGAACAAATTACAGGTAAAAATTGCTTTAGTTTGTTGGTAATTCGAAATTGTTTGCAAGATTATAAAGAAGAAAATCCCGTTACTCAAGCTTAAACACTGGATGAACTTCGATTGGTAATTTTCCAATTACTCCTAAAATAGTCCTAGAAATTATGCTTACGAAGTGCGCAATATACTTCTTAATTAATATTCTTTTTTCTAGAGGAAAATGCATTTTCATCAAATTCTTAAGAATTATCTAAAATAAATAGATTTAGTGTACTTAAACTTTAAATAATATTACAATTTATTACAATGGTTGTTGTTTATTTCAAGGAATAATTCTCATGATTAATATTCTTTTAATCGAAGATCAGGTATGAGTTCGTCAAGGTATCCGTCTCATGTTGTCTGCTATTAAAGGGATTCGCATTGTAGGTGAAGGGTTAGCACGGGGTAAGAAGGTCTGACGATGAAACAAGAAAAAATCCCGACGTCGTGATTTTAGACTTTTACTTTACCCGATACAGATGGTTTGGAAGTAGCAAAGAAAATGTTGTGACGAGATCCTGATATTAAATATTGGTCATAACAGCGATGAAAAGTGAATTGCTGCCACTTCAACTTTTAGAAGCAGGTGTACATGGATTTATTACTAAATGCAGTAAATCAGCAGAATTAGAACGAGCCATTCGCGCAATTCACATTCACAGTAGTCAACGCTATCTAAGCCCTAATATTGCGACTCAGTTGGCTTTAAGTAAAGCGAGTGATAATTCACCATTCAGTCAACTCAGTAAATAAGAAATAGAAGTATTATTCTTGTTAATTAACGGAATTAGTGTAATGGTGAATGGCTATCGTTACAATATGTTTGAAACATTTGGTGTAAATAATGATATTGGGTTCATCAAATTGGCTATGTAATATGACTTATTAGGTATTGAAGAAGTTGGAGTTTAGAAATCGTCATTTTTCTAAGGTAGAATGACAATTTTTTTTAATCGGTTAAAGAAATAAGTTAAGGAAACGATCGAACATCAATACGGGCACAGACCTGCTCTATGGCATCGATAGTAATGTCTTTTAATTCTTCAATTACGGAGAGCTCAATATTGAGTGGTGGTAACCAATAAATTGTATTTCCTAGAGGACGTAGTAAGGCGCCCAATTTTATAGCTTCTTTATAGATCTCATAGCCTAGTTGAGGACAAGCGGGATGATAACGCAAATCGGCTGCAACTATAGCACCAATGTTTCGAATATTCATTAATTGACCTGTTTTTTCAGAAACAATATTCATATTTTTATGCAGAATTTCGCTAAAGGCGGCGGCTTTTTCGCATAGATTTTCTTTATGAATAGTCTGTAAGGTAGCGAGAGCAACGCTGGCTCCTAATACGTTTCCTGAATAAGTATGGGAGTGGAGAAAAGCTTTGCCGGTTTCATAATCGTCGTAAAAATAGTTGTACATTTCCTCATGCGTCAGAACCGCACTGAAAGGCAACCAACCTGAAGTAAGACCTTTCGAAAGACAGACGAAATCGGGGATAACTTGGGCGTGTTCACAGGCTAACATCTTTCCAGTTCGCCCTATACCTGTCATTATTTCGTCTGCAATTAAATGGATATTATGTGTTTTAGCCCATTGAGAGAGTCGGGCTAAAAAATCTTGGCTGTAAATTTTCATACCGGCCGCTCCCTGAACGATTGGTTCTACGATAACAGCTGTAGCGGTTTCCACATGGGGTTCAAGTAAATGTTCAATCACTTTCCACTGGTGGGTGCAATCATTCCATTGGTCAACCGTAATATTGGAAACGTAGGGAATCTCACTGATAAAAAAAGGTTCAAATAACATGGCTGTATAGGGAGATCTATAGAGTCTAAGATCACTCACACTAAGAGCACCCGCAGTTTCTCCATGATAACTATTTTTTAAAGCAATAAACTTTGTTCGTTTTTGATTGCCAGTAATAGTCCTTGAATGTAGGCTCATTTTCATTGCCACCTCAACAGCGCAAGAGCCATCCCCTGTATAAAATACTTTATTTAAGAAGGGTATCAGCGTAGCTAATTGCTGAGAGAGTTCGACGATAACTTCGTTAGTCGTATTTGCTAAAATAACATGTTCAAATTTTTCTAGTTGTTGTTTTAAAGCTGTTTTTAACGATGGATGGTTGTGCCCCAATGACTTACACCACCAACTAGAAATAGCGTCAATTAATTTTTTGCCATTTTGAAGCTTAATGTGACTACCTAAGGCACTTTTAATCACTAATGGCTTGAATTCTTCATAATCTTTCATTTGCGAACAAGGATGCCAGACATGTTTAAGATCTAGCAATTCAAGAGATTCCATATCGTTAACTCATTATTTTTGGTTGGTTGACTAATTGGAAAGACTATTATAAACTTTTTGTCTTCAACAATAAAAGAGGTTTTTTATATGGAAAGGGAGACGTGGAGTCAAGAGTCTGTTTCTCATTTATTTGAGTTGCCATTTTTCGAACTGCTTTTCAAAGCTTACAGTGTGCATCGAGAAAATTTCGATATCAAAGAAATGGAATTTTGCACCTTATCGAGCATAAAAACTGGAACTTGTCCAGAAGATTGTGCCTATTGTACTCAAAGTGGTCATTATAAAACTGGCCTTAAGCGAGAAAAATTAATTGACATTAATTCGGTTATTGAACAAGCCAAACTGGCTAAAAAAATGGTGCTAAACGGTTTTGCATGGGTGCAGCTTGGCGAAGTCCACCGAAAGGAGAGCTGCCAAAGGTCCTTGAAATGATTAAAGCAGTTAAAGCATTAGGCTTAGAGACTTGCGTAACCTTGGGAATGCTTAATAAAGATCAAGCCCATGATTTAAAACAAGCAGGCTTGGACTTTTATAACCATAATTTAGATACTTCTCCTAATTTTTATCAAAAAATTATTAGTACTCGGACCTACCAAGATCGAATTGATACTTTAAAAAACGTAAGAGATGCGGGGATTAATGTTTGCTGTGGTGGTATTTTGGGAATGGGGGAATCGCGAAAAGATCGAATTGAATTATTATTGCAACTTAATCAACTGCCAGAGCCGCCAATGAGTATTCCATTTAATCAGCTCATTCCCATGAAGGGTACGCCCTTGGAAAAGGCAGTGCCTTTAGATTCCTTTGAATTTATAAAAACCATTGCTGTAGCTCGGCTTATATTTCCAAAATCAATGATCCGATTGTCTGCGGGACGTGAAGAAATGACTGACGAGTTACAGGCCTGGTGTTTTATGGCGGGAGCAAATTCAATTTTTTGTGGAGATAAATTATTGACAGCAAAAAATCCAGGACAAGATCGCGATTTTAATTTATTAAATCGATTAGGTGTTAAGATCCCTCTTCCAGCACAAGTGTAGGTTGCTATGCTAGTTGCTAAAGTCAAAAACAGACTAGATCGATATGCACAAAATTCACTTTTAAGAAAGCGTTTTGTTATTACAGGACGAGAACATAATAATTTGATCAAAGTTAATGACCAGTCTTGTATTAATTTTTGTAATAATGATTATTTGGGTTTAGCCAATCACCCAGCAGTAAAAGAAGCTTTTATTGAAGCGATTCAACTCTATGGAACTGGAAGCACCTCTTCGGCAATGGTATCAGGGTATTTTAAACCTCAACAACAATTAGAAGAGAAATTTGCTGAATTTTTATTGCGAGATCAAGCAATTTTTTTTAATTCAGGATATATGGCAAATTTAGGAGTTATTACTTCTTTAGCGGCGCGTAAGGATGTTATTCTTTCAGATAAGTTTTGTCACGCCTCTTTACTTGATGCCATTCAATTATCAAAGGCTCAGAATTATCGTTTTAGACATAATGATTTAGAACATTTTAATTATCTATTACATTTAAAAAAACCTAATATTTTGATTACAGAAGGTATTTTTAGTATGGAAGGTGATCTTTCACCCTTACTGGCAATTAATCACTGTATTGATGGAAAAAATGTTTTATTTATTGTAGATGATGCTCATGGTATTGGGATTTTAGGGAAAAATGGAGGTGGAAGTTGCGAAAAGTGGGGATTGACTCAATTAGAAATTCCCTGCCTTATAACTCCTTTGGGAAAAGCGTTTGGTTGTTCAGGTGCTATTGTTTCGGGCAGGAAAGATATTCTAGAGGGCATTTTGCAATTTTCTAGAAGTTATCGTACCACTACTGCTTTACCGCCCGCTCTTTGTATGGCTGCTTTAAAATCGTTAGAAATTGTTCAAATGCAATATTGGCGACGAGAACGACTTAATGAACTTGTTCATTTTTTATACAACAAGCAGAAAATAGAGGTCTTAAATTAATATCCGAGGATGAAACACCTATTAGGTGTTTGCTTGTTGCAGACAATGAAAAAAATCAATGGATTCAACAAAAAATGTTGGAAAAGGGGTTTTTCATTTCCTGTATTCGTCCCCCGAGTGTTCCTGAAGGTGCTGCCAGAATTCGAATTTCCTTAAATTGCTTACACACTGAGGAGCAAATCATTCAACTCCTTTATCACCTTGCTTTTTTTCTATGTTAGTTAAGGCTTCAATGGCATTTATCGCAGGATGGGGATTTAAGTCTTCTCTTTTAAGAGAAAGTAGTTTGTATTTAAAAGGGTCTTTCTTAATCGATTTGCCTAATCTTGAGAAATTGACTTTGGAGAAGGTTACTTACAATTTATCTTGTTTGATACCGGATAACACCACGTTAATAGGATGGTCTCTAGGAGGCTTAATTGCAATCCTATTAGCTGCTCAGTTTCCCCAAAAAGTAAAAAACTTATTTTATTATCGAGTTCCCCTTGCTTTATTCAAGAAGAGGGATGGTCGGGGATTTCTTTAGCAGAAGCCAATGAATTTATTAATTTAGCGGAAAGAAATTTTGCTAGTTTATTCAATTATTTTCTTGCTATGGTCAACTATCCGAATAAGGTGCTTCATTATAAAGACTTACTAACTAAAAATTCTCTAAATTTTGAAAACATCGCGATTTGTTATGTAACTATTTAAAAATTTTGTTCGAATCTGATATCAGAGAGGCTTATAAAAGAATTAAAATACCGCTCTTCTATCTTTTAGGAGAGAGAGATGTTATTATTAAGTTAAAACCTCAAGAACTTTACGATTTAAATCCGAGCGCTATAATTCATGTCATCCCTGAAGCCGGGCATTTAGCTTTTTTAACACATCAGAAGAATTTTTATACTCAGTTATTAAAGTTTATTAATCATGTTTAATGAAAAAAAAATGCGTATACAACGCTCTTTCAATAGAGCATTTAAAACCTATGATGCGTATAGTTATATGCCGGCAAAAATTTGCAAAGAACTATTGAAGCAGTTAAAAAAATAGAATTTAATTATGAAGTTATTGCTGATTTTGCTTGTGGAACTGGAGTTAGCACACAAGAAATCAGTTCGGTCTTTTCATTTAATAGCATGTATGCGATTGACTTCTGTAATAGCCTTTTGGATGAAGCTCAAAAAAAAATTAGAAATTCTAAAGTTATGTTTATTTTAGCTGATTTTGATGATTTTTTGTTTTTTGAAAATTCACTGCAGCTAGCTTTTTGTAATATGGGGTTGCAATGGTCTTTAGATTTAAGGAATACTTTTAAAACATTTTCTTATCAATTGATTCCCTCCGGTATAATGGCTTTTTCAATCCCTTTAAAAGGGACATTTAATGAATTGGGAGAAAATTCTCGAAATCAATTTTATCCACCAGAGATTATTATAAATTTTTTGACGGTAAGTGGTTTTTCGATTCTTTCGTATCAAGAAAAAGTTTTTATCAATGAATTTAAAACTTTACAAGAAGCAGTTCGTTCCATCAAATATATTGGAGCAAATTGTTTGGTTCTGAGGAGAAAATCAGATTTATCAGCTAAGCCGATTTTAAAATTTACGGATGAAGTAAAAGTCAAGTTAACTTATCGGATTGGATTTTTTATTTGCAGAAAGGTTTAGATATGGTTATAAAATTTTTTGTTACTGGAACGGATACGAACGTGGGAAAAACTTATATAAGTACGTCCTTGCTGCGAACATTCACGGGCAGAGGATTTTCTACCTTTGGCATAAAGCCCATCGCTTCCGGATGTCGGAATATTAATGGTTTGCTTCGCAACGAAGATGCGCTTGCTCTACAAGAGGCTTCTTCGGTAAAAAAGCGTTATGAATTGATTAATCCGGTAGCTTTTGAAGCACCGATTGCCCCGCATATTGCTGCGAAATTGAAAGATTTGCGTTTAACAACTAGCGTATTGGTAGAAAAAATAAATAAATTACTTTTAATTCCTAGTGATGTGTTTATTGTTGAGGGAATAGGCGGATGGTTTGTTCCTTTGAATGATGAAGAATTAATTTCTGATCTTGTGAAATTATTAAATATTCCTGTTGTCTTGGTGGTGGGAATTAAATTAGGTTGTTTAAACCATACTATTTTGACTGTGAATGCAATAAATCAAATGAAAATTCCGCTTATAGGATGGGTAGCAAATTGTATAGAATCGCAAACGATAGCAATTGATGAAAATATTCAAACTTTAAAAACATGGATAAAAGCACCTTGTATGGGTATCGTCCGTTACGAAGAGAATCCACAAGATCACCTTTCCCTTCAACCGGTATTAAATTTTTTCAAAAAAAGAGGCTTATTTTCCTCTGACTAATGGGAAAGAGCTAGGTAGGGTTAAAGTCGGGAAGGATTGAGTCGGATCAGAATTATTTCATTTTAAAGTAGCGTCGCCGGAAGAAAATGCTTTTTGAAATCCATCACTTAATTTGAGGATTAAATTTCCTTGCTCATTAATTCCAGCTCCAATACCTTGAAATTCGTTTTGACTTGATTTAAGACTTAAGAATTTATTAAAAAGATAATCTTTTTCTCGCCAGGGATTTTGAAAGAACCTAAGGCCGTGTTTTTCAAAAGTTTCCAGATAATGAATCAAATAATTAATTAATGCTGTACAGAGCTTATTTCTGTCGTAATAGGCTTCAGTTAAATTTATTAAGGATGTCCAATCCTTATTGATTTTTTGGTCAGCATCGTTTTGCATATTAACATTAAGGCCAATACCAATAATAACGGAACAGAATCCGTGGGTTTCTGCTTGAATTTCAATTAAAATACCAGCCAATTTCTTATTATCACATATAATATCATTTGGCCATTTAATAAAAATAGGTAAAGATAAATGACAAATTGTTTCAATAGTGCGACATACCACGAGCCCGCATACCAAGCTTAAACCGGCTAGCTCACTGATATCTTTATCAAAAGAATATTTTAAGGATAAATAAATATTTTGTCCAAAGGCGAATGCCACGGCCGGTAAAAGCGGCCTTTACCTTTTGTTTGCATCTCTGAAATGCAAATTGCCAGCTTGTGATGGGATGCTGTTTTTAAATAATCGTTGGTAGAATCTACTTGTTCGAACAGCTCGAGTGGAATTGATTTTATTTGTAAAGTGCTAACTATTTTTTGTTTGTCTAATAAGATTAATGGTTGAGCTAAACAATAGCTCTTAGTTTTTAGAGGTTTTATTGCAATTTTATAGTTCTTTAATTTTTTATGGCTTTCCATACCGCAGTGCGACTAATATTCAATTGCTGTTTAATAACGGTCCCATTATGGAATTCTCCATCGTTTAATAACTCGGTGATTTTAGCTAAGTTGTTATTTAAATATCTCATAATCTGCATTTTACCCTGTGGTTGGTGACTATCAAGGCTATCCCAACTGCTGTTTTTTTAGTATAGTTACCCGTTATGATAAGGCCTCTTGCTCTTTATGTTGGCTTGCGTTACACACGCGCTAAGCGCCGTAATCATTTTATCTCTTTCATTTCTCTTGCCTCTATGCTGGGAATTGCCTTAGGTGTTGCGGTATTGATTGTAGTTTTATCTGTAATGAACGGATTTGATTATCAGATTCGAACTCAGTTTTTTGCGATCGCGCCTGAGGTTACGATTCTATCAGGTCAAGATATTTCTAAGACTTGGCCGACTTTACAAAAGACTATTAATGCTAACACTAATATTATTGCTTCAGCTCCTTTTGTCACGGGGATGGGGATGCTGAGTAATAAAGGAGTGGTTAGTGGGGTGAATGTTTTGGGAATATTATCCTCGCAGGAAATGGAAGTCTCAAAGCTTGATCAAAAAATGGTGCAAGGGCATTTAAACACTCTAGTTGCAGGAAATTATAATATTATTCTGGGGCAAAAATTAGCAAACCAATTAGGTTTATCTCTCGGAAATAAAGTTAACTTATTCACTCCTCAAGCTACAACAACACTCCTGGGGGTGTTTCCTCAATTTCGTCGTTTTACTGTTAGCGGGATTTTTAGTGCGAAAGGCGGTTTTGATTTTGATACGGGAATTGCTTACATTAATATGATTGATGGAATGAAACTATTTCCTCAAGGAAGAAGCGGATTACATGTTAAAATAAGAAACATTTATCAAGCAGAAGTTGTCTCTCGAGAATTGCAAAATGCCCTTACAAACGGATTTATGGTAACGAATTGGACGGAGCAGTTTGGTTCATTTTTTAATGCTATTGCTATGGAAAAGACGATCATGTTTGTTATTTTATTATTGATCGTTGCAGTAGCCGTATTTAATTTAGTTTCAACACTTGTGATGGTGGTCAATGACAAACGGGCTGATATTGCCATTTTACGAACGTTAGGAGCGAGTCCCCATACTATTATGTCAATTTTTGTTATCCAAGGAGCCATAGTTGGCTTAATTGGTACGCTAATTGGCATAATCGGAGGAGTTATTTTGGCATGGAACACAACAGCTATTGTTAATTTTGTTCAAAATCTTTTTCATGTTCAATTCCTTAAAAGTTCACTCTTTTTCGTTAATTTTCTTCCTTCTCGATTGCAATGGTTGGACGTTTTAAACATTTCTGTTATTGCCTTAGTGTTGAGTTTGATTGCAACTATTTATCCGGCTCTGATTGCTTTTCGAACAGAACCAGCAGAAGCACTGCGATATGAATAAAGAAACATCGGTTATTCGTTGCGACAAATTGAGTAAGACCTATCTCGAAGGGAAATTACACGTGCCTGTTTTACATGAGGTCGATTTTTCTGTCGCACCAGGGGAGCGTGTGGCGATCGTGGGTGCTTCAGGAGCAGGAAAATCTACTTTTTTACAATTGTTAGGTGGTTTGGATAAACCAACGGCAGGAAAAATATGGGTGGGAGATGAAGATATCAATCGTCTTAGGGAGCGAGAAAAAGGATTATTACGTAATCGATATTTAGGATTTGTTTACCAATTCCACCATTTATTGCCGGAATTTAATGTGTTGGAAAATGTTTGTATCCCTTTGCTCGTTCGAGGGATGAAACCTAAGCTTGCAAAAGAAAAAGCCATCGCTTATGTTGAAAAAGTTGGATTAATTCATCGACAAAAATATCGGGTTGGACAATTATCAGGAGGAGAAAAGCAACGAATCACTATCGCGCGAGCTTTAGTAACGGAACCTCGTTGTGTACTCGCCGATGAACCCACAGGTAATTTAGACGAAGAAACTGCCGAACAGGTGACTGATTTGATTTTGCAACTAAATCGTTCTCTCAATACGAGCTTTATCATCGTAACGCATAACCGCCTTTTATCCGCAAAAATGGATCGAATCTTTTTATTGGAAAAAGGCCAACTTTACATTAAAGAGAAATAATTGAAGCAGTCCAGACGTTATTTTATTGATCGTTATGAAGGTGGTGAACGTACTCTTTTGGTGCATATCAATATTTCCTTCTTATACAAGATGGACGTGGTAAGGGCTGAAAAGAGTGATCAAAAGGGGCATCTTTGTTTAAGTTTAGAAATACAACACAAGGATTACCAACAGTTATTTAGGAATGTTGACAGTTAACGGAGAATGAGTTGATGAATATAGTAGTTCTAGGAACCCAATGGGGGATGAAGGTAAAGGTAAGATTATCGATATGCTTACAGATAAGGTTGCGGCAGTGGTTCGTTTTCAGGGTGGCCATAATGCAGGTCATACTTTAATTATCGATGGTGAAAAGACAGTTTTGCGTTTAATACCCTCGGGAATTTTACGAAAAGACATTCTTTGTTTGATCGGAAATGGAGTGGTTTTATCTCCCGCGGCATTAATGGAAGAAATCCAAGAACTAGAAGTTAAAGGGATTCCAGTAACAGATCGACTTAGAATTAGTTCCGCTTGTAATTTATTGTTGCCTTATCATATTGCGCTCGATATGGCACGTGAAACTGCGTTAGGAAATAAAGCTATCGGCACCACTGGTAAAGGAATTGGCCCTGCTTATGAAGACAAGGTAGCCCGCCGAGGTATTCGTGCAACGGATTTATTGCATCCTGATGTCTTGTTAGAAAAGATAAAAAAAGCCACTGCTTATCATAATTTCCAGTTAGAATATTATTCGCAAAAACCTCTCGATTATATCCAGATTTATGACCAATTAATGGAAATGAGAGATAAAATAAGGCCAATGATCGGAGATGTAACTGCTTTATTATTTGAATTACGCCGAGAGAAAAAAAATATTATTTTTGAAGGGGCGCAAGGTTACTTGTTGGATGTGGATCTTGGAACTTATCCGTATGTTACTTCTTCAAATACCACAGCAGGGGCAGCTGCTACGGGTAGCGGCTTTGGCCCCCTCTATTTTGATCAGATATTAGGAATTACGAAAGCTTATGTGACTCGCGTTGGTGCCGGACCTTTTCCCACAGAATTAAAGGATGAAGATGGGGCAAAAATGGCAAAGCGAGGAAAAGAATTTGGTTCAGTGACGGGTCGCCCTCGGCGTTGTGGTTGGTTTGATGTAATTAGTATGCGCCGATCCATTCAAGTAAACAGTTTGACGGGTATTGTGTTAACCAAATTAGACGTATTGGATGAGTTTGAAACTATTCGTTTATGCACAGGCTATCTCTGTAATGGAGAATTGCTCGACGAGTCTCCCTTCGATCAGTTCCTGTTAGAAACTTGCAAGCCCATTTATGAAGAAATGCCTGGATGGCAAATTTCCACTTATGGGCTTACTAACTATAATCAAATGCCTAAAGAAGCGCGTGATTATATTGTACGTATTGAAACGTTGTTGGAGGTCCCTGTTACTATGATTTCTACAGGTCCAGAGCGAAAGCACACTATTGTATGTGAAAAAAATTTTCAAGTACAAGAAGCCCGCGTTTTTCCCTCTTCCTTAGCTGGAGAGAGCAACCCTTAACTTTTCCTCTACCGTAGGAGAGGGATTAAGGGGAGAAAGCAATTTTTATAAAAATTAATTTATCAAATAAATTAAAATAATGTTAATTTATCAATAAATTAAAATAATGGTCGACAAGTAGGGCTGAAAATAAAAGCATCAAGTACAAAATGCTGTATCGAAAAACTCGCATCGATATTTTGGAATCATTGCTCACAAATAAGCGAATCGCCCAATAAATAAAACCTAAATTTAAAAGACAAGCACTGGAAAAATAGATCCATCCCGATATTCCGATAATGAAAGGCAGTGAGCTAATTACGGCAAGTAGTAGCGTATAAAATAAAATATTTAATTTAGTGTAAGGAATGCCGTGAGTGTTAGGTAACATAGGAATATTTGCTTTGGCATAATCATCTATACGGTGAATGGCAAGTGCCCAAAAATGTGGAGGAGTCCAAATAAAAATAATTAAGAGAAGGATTAAACTAGCTGAATTGATGTGCCTGTGACGGCTACCCCTCCTAATAAAGGAGGAGCGGCACCTGCTAATCCTCCAATAACAATATTCTGCGGAGTGGCGTGTTTTAAATAAAGTGTGTAAATACCCGCATAGCCAATAAGCGTGGCAAAAGTTAAGAGTGCTGTAAATAAGTTAATGAAACTGACCAAAATTGCCATAGACAAAACACCTAACATACTGGCAAAGATAATTGCATTTCGCCGATTGATTCTGCCTTGCACGATAGGACGGCGGCTAGTTCGATGCATTAATTTATCCAGATGGTGCTCTAAAATCTGGTTCAACGCGGCTGCAGAAGAGGCAGCAAGCGCGATCCCCAAATTACCGAACAATAAAATACGCCAGGACACGATATCGGGACTAGCCAAACACATTCCCACTAGGGCTGTTAATATCATTAATAAAACGACACGTGGCTTACATAATTGAAGATAATCTCGCCAAGTAACGTGGGTTTGAATAAGCGGACCTATTTCAGTATATGTTTTCACTAGGAGCCCATATTTTCGGATGATTTATAATGTCTTCGTAACTTTTCTAATCGCTTATCGATTCGGCTTCGTTTTAATGACGACAAATGGTCTAGAAAGATGATGCCATTTAAATGGTCTAATTCATGTTGAATGCATTTTGCCATAAATCCATCGGCTTTTAACTCTAGTGGTTTTCCATAACGATCTTGCGCACGTACTTTAATTTTAGCAGCGCGACTGATTTTTTCGAAGGTGCCTCCACCAACTGACATACAGCCTTCTTCTTCTGCGCACTTTCCTATTCGCTCAATAATTTCTGTGTTAACTAGACATAAGGGTTGGTTTTTTTTAGAGAAAAATCGATAACGGTGATGTGTTTTGGGTTCTTTAAATCTAGTTGGGTAGCAGCTAGAGCTGCACAATTTTCGGTGTTGTAATGAGTCAAAAACATTTCGTCGATGATTTTCTGTAATTCATCATCAAAGGTTTCAACCCGTTTCGCTACAGTTTTTAATCGTGGATTAGGATACTGTAAAATTTTGAGCATTCTCGTATCTTATGGGTGTTTGCCGAGGAGAGGACTTGAACCTCCACGGAGTTGCCCCCACAAGTACCTGAAACTTGCGTGTCTACCAATTCCACCACCTCGGCATTTGGGGTAAAACTCTATCTGGCAGCCCAGAAAATGTCAAATCAAGCAAGGAGCTTGAATTTCATCTTCTCAATACAGGAGCTAGAAGCGCGTAACTAATAGGAGTCGTGGGACTGGATTAGGTAGTCTAGTGTCCAATCGATTTCCTCACGGCCTATTTCACGTAATAATTCGTTAACTTTGGAAAAATGTCGGCATCCGAAGAACCCCGGTTTGCCGAGAAAGGCGAGGGATGGGGGGCTTTTAAGATTCGGTGTCGGATATTGGTGATCAAACTGATTTTTTGTTGTGCATAAGCTCCCCACAGAAGAAATACGATCCCTTTAGGATGATCGTTCAAACTAGCAATCACATGATCCGTAAAACGATGCCACCCAATAGAGGCATGGGATTGGGGTTTGCCTGCTTCAACGGTCAGAGCTGCATTTAACAATAGAACGCCTTGTTTAGCCCATTTTTCTAAAGTTCCTTGAGAAGGAATAGGAACGTTTAAATCCTCATGCAGTTCCTTGAAGATATTTTGGAGAGAAGGCGGAAAAGCGACGCCAGGACGTACAGAGAAGGCCAGCCCGTGGGCTTGATTAGGCCCGTGATAGGGATCTTGTCCCAAAATAACTACTTTAACCGTCTCGTAGGGTGTTAATTTCAATGCATTAAAAATATCTTTTTGAGGAGGGTAAATAGTTTTCCCCGCTTTACGTTCTTTTTTGACAAAATCTAAAATAGCTTGAAAATAAGGTTTTTGTTTTTTTTCGTTGAGAACAGTTTGCCAGGTGATTTTTTCAGTCATAGTTATTGATTACTCTTCGCTGATGATGGTTACAGGCTCTCCAAAGCCCAATTTTTTAAGTTTTTTATGGAGATAATCAGACTCACTAATATTCATTAGGGGTCCAATTTGCACTCGATAAATAGGTAATTGATT
The DNA here is from genome assembly GCF_018687865.1 of Coxiella-like endosymbiont of Rhipicephalus sanguineus. Classification (NCBI taxonomy): domain Bacteria; kingdom Pseudomonadati; phylum Pseudomonadota; class Gammaproteobacteria; order Legionellales; family Coxiellaceae; species Coxiella-like endosymbiont of Rhipicephalus sanguineus. Next base: position 25,645 of record NZ_NIQB01000041.1, read on the forward strand.
ATAAATTGTTTTTAAAATAAGAATTGGTTTTCTTATGTAAGAACTTAATTCTCTTTTTAAACTTTCAGCATGTGTGGCCTGCCGAAAAGCTCCTAATTGTAAAAATAAATGAGAGGAATGAAGGGAATGTGATATAGGAGTGGACGATTTTACGAGCATTATTGATCGAGTAGGAATGTGGTGATAGATGTCTATCCCTTTAACTTCTACAAATGCAGTCCCCTTGTTGGCATAACCCAATTTTTTAGCTGCTGCATAGGATAAATCAATAATGCGATGAGAAGCAAAGGGACCTCGGTCGTTGATTTTGACAATGACAGAACGACCGTTACTTAAATTAGTTACTTGCACAAAACAAGGAATAGGTAAAATAGGACTTGCTCCAGTCATTGCCAGCATATTGTAAGGTTCGCGTGTTGAAGTCAATTGTCCGTGAAATTTGCTCCCATACCATGAGGCAATACCGCGTTGTACATATCCGTGTGTAGATTTTAAAACTCGGTAACGTTTTCCATTAACCACATAAGAGGATGGATTTCCATATTTACTACGCGAGAGGGGTTTTGGTTTTGCATTAGGAATTTTGCTAACGTCCACATAATATCGAGGAGGGCCATCTTTTATTTGAGAAGCGCAGCCTAAAAAAAGAATAAACAAAACGCTGATAAAAATTGTAATGCTAGAACGAAATAAAAAGCGCTTCATGGGAGTTACGGGTCCTTCAGTTTTTAAATATAAATTATTACACTTAAATAAATTATTACACTTAAATTTAGTATATCTTAATGAAGTTAAATATTCTGCAAGAACGATTGATCAAAATATGAACAATATAAAAATTGTGTATGGAATCCATTCTGTGCGAGTTCTTCTAGAAACGGCGCCTCACACTGTTATCAATTTGCATGTGCAAAAAAATCGGGAAGATCAACGTTTACAATCCCTTATAAAAATAGCAGAAAAAGCAGGTGTAATTGTTAAATATATTTCTCGCAAGGAATTAAATATTTTTGGGGAAAAACATCAGGGAATAATTGCTGAATGTAAAAATTTCGAAAGTCTTGATGTAAATGTATTACAAGCTGTAATAAGAAATCGTGAGACCTCTGTATTATTATTAATTCTCGACGGAGTAAAAGATCCACATAATTTAGGTGCTTGTTTTCGAAGTGCTGAGGCGTTGGGCGCCCAGGCTGTGATCGTACCTAAGGATTGGGCGGCTGGAATAACGCCTGTTGTTCGCAAAGTGGCGTGCGGCGCGGTTGAGATGCTTCCCTTTATTCGCGTGACGAATTTAGCGCGTACTATTCGTTGGCTTCAAGAACAAGGGATTTGGATCATTGGGACCGCGGCCGATGCGGATTTGCACCTTCAAGATATTGATTTAACAGGAGATGTAGCTATTGTTTTGGGCAGCGAAGGCAAAGGGATACGTCATTTAACAAAGGAATGTTGCGATTTTTTAGCACAAATTCCTCTGCGAGGTAGTATAGAAAGCTTAAATGTTTCTGTGGCGTGTGGAATTTTTTTGTACGAAGTAGAACGGCAACGGATGCTCATTAATCAAATTATCGGATAAGAGTAGTTATAAGCTTAATGACTTATTTTGTTTCAGCCCATTGAGTTTTAAGAAGTTGTGTTTTTTCGTAGTGAATCTCTTTAAATTTGGCATCTAACTTTTTTAACAATTTGTTGAGGATTGACTCATCGTCTGGTTGTTGTTGGCGACTAAGAGCGCTGTGAATGGTCAAATAAACTTTATAAACGATAATAATTTTCAAAATTTTTGACAGTAATAAACAGCATAGAAATATTTAAACTGACAAAACGATTGCTAAGTTCTGACAAGGGTTCTTGATCTTTTAATTTTTTTATTTCAATTTCTGAGAGGAGAATTGAGAGGAAAACATTTTTAAAGTTTAGTGCCATGGCGCTAATTGTTGGCTCCACGTCTCTTGTTTTTCTTGCCATTGGTTGTGATGAGAATTGAATTGGTAAGATCATTCAATTTTTGTTGCACTTCGTTTAAACTTTTAGGAAAAAATTTTTCTAATTCTTTTTTCTAGACTATTTTCGAGAGGATTATTTTTGAAAATATCATCTCGAATCACTACTAAATAAAGATATGCTTTACTAAATAAAGACATGCTTTTGCAAAGAAACCGTAGCCAATTAATTTTTCTTCAAAAAGATTATAAAGATCCATTAAGCATATCATTTAATTTCTGATTTGAAAGTAAAGTTTATTCCTTTTTTTCTTTTTTTGTCTTATCTTTAATAGTTTTTATACTTTTTTAAGATTTTTTCTTGTAGTGTTTTCTATTCGTTAATTAAAAAATTAGCGTTAGTGGAGAAAAAATTATGATTATCAATACTAATACCTCATGAATAAATTTTATTAATTTTTTTTAATTTCTCTTTGCAGTTCGATATATTTTTTAATAAAATCTTCAATCGTTTTAAGCGCATAAGAATTTTACGTTTTTAACTCAATAAATATTTTACGGTTATCGTTTCAATTTTGTTCCATAACAGCTAATAAATTAAGATAACCAACAATATCGATTTCTGTCGATCGTAAATCGATTACTTTTAAACAGCAGCCAATCAAATAAGTAATACTTTGTGATTTGGCTACCAATTCATCATGTTGATCAGGTGTCATTTCTAAAACTTAAATTTTTTCTTAAAAAAATTTTCTAAAAAATCATTCACATTATAGAGATCCCTCTCGGGATGCATGACTATTTTCAATCGTTGATCTTTTTTGACAAAATCAGGGCCAAATAAGGGGTGGATAGCAATAATATCAGTAGAATTGGGTAGATGCATTTACATCACTTATACGAGGTAACTGTTTTATGGAACAAACATTGATAATGCTAGTGCTCTTTCCTAATTTAAATGTAATGCTTTAAATTATTTCTTTAAAAGAGCGAATAGCTACAGTGACAAAATAGTTTATAATTTTAACAGCATTTTAAGAGTAGTGAAATAACCAGAAGATTATCTTTTTTTTAGAAACAATATCATAAACTTTGACGTTGAAATCAGGAAGCAATAATTGTGCTAGTAATGCGCCAAAACTACCACGGCCTAAAATATTAACTATGTTACTCATGTTCTTCATAACGCTTGATACTTAAAAATAAAGTCAGATTGTTTTTAAGATCGTGAATGTCTTTCTTTAGAGAATTGTAAGTCATAAAGTTCTACACAAGCTTTATTTGCAATAACAACTGCGGTTTTCGGCAATTCACCAGCCTTTAAAAGGAGAGCGGATTCTGCTGTGTCATTCTCATCGATGATAGGGAAGCCTTAAAAATTCGTCGTTAAAAATTTACGACATTGACGCAGAGCCTGACGATGAGAATGAATTTCCGTAATTTGTTTTATTGAAATTCTAAGAAGAGTAATTAAATTTTGACTGACTGGAATGTGAAACATATCTACAATTTGACAACGATATTTAGCCAACGCTTCGATACTCTCAATAACGATGCCAACCTGGACATTTTTTATAGTAAAAATGCCAAAATCAATTTCTTTATTTTCAAGAGCTCGAAATAAATTTTCGGAAGATATCAAATAATTAAGTGAAAATTGGTAATCTTGTATGTCTTTACGAATTGTTGATCTGTAATTTTAGAAAAACCACCTTTCGCCCCTTGGATGCCAATCGATTTCATTTTTTTTAATTCCGGATAATTATTAATTTTAAGATCTCGAGATTTTTCATGATGGATTTAAAAATAGTGGCCACTGCTTCTGCCAGTAAAGGTCCTTTATTTTGAGTAGTGATTTTTTCTAAAATTTCTGCTTTCCGTTTAGGACGATAAAATTTTGTAAGCTTCCCATCTTCTGCTACCTTGACTTTCACAATTTCTAACGCGTATTCTGCCCGTTGATTAAGCAAATCATTAATTTGATAATCTATTTCGTCGATTTTTTGGCGTAGGTTTAATTAAAGCTCACTATTATTGGACACTCGTTTTCTCCTCATTCTGGTGACGCCGGATAATAACAGCTTCAGCTAATTTACTAAATGCTATTTCTGTGTCTTCCCAGGAAATACAAGCGTCAGTGATACTTTGTCCATACTTTAGCAGTTTACCAGATTCTAGAGCTTGTTTGCCTTGAATTAAATTGCTTTCAATCATGATGCCAAAAATTGAGAGGCTTCCTTGATGGATCTGCTCGCAAATTGAATCTATAACTTGCATTTGTTTTTTATGATCTTTCCCGCTATTACCATGGCTGCAATCGACCATTATCAAAGGAGATAAATGGGCCGACTTTAATCTTTTTACAGTTTCTGCAATTGTTATCGGGTCATAGTTAGTGCCTTGAGTGGAACCACGCAAAATAACGTGACTGTCTTGATTACCTGTAGTGCTGATAATAGCGGCGATGCCCTGTTCAGAGACACCCAAGAAATGATGGGAGTGATGAGCAGCAAGGACAGCGTCAATAGCTACTTGTATGCTTCCTGCTGTTCCATTTTTGAAGCCAATGGGCATTGAGAGTCCTGAAGCGAGTTCTCGGTGGATTTGACTTTCGGTGGTTCGAGCTCCGATGGCTGACCAGGTCGTTAAGTCGGAGATGTATTGGGGAATAATAGTGTCTAAAAATTCACTACCGGTGGGCACCCCTAACTGATTGATATCTAAAAGCAAACGTCGGGCGATCCGTAAACCTTGATTAATTTGAAAACTGCCGTCTAAATGTGGATCGTTTATTAAACCTTTCCATCCAATAATGGTGCGAGGCTTTTCAAAATAAACTCGCATGATAATAAATAATTCACTTGAGTATTGGGCCATGCAGTCTTTAAGGCGAGAAGCGTATTCCAGAGCAGCTCCAAAATCGTGTATGGAACAAGGGCCGACAACTACCAACAGGCGATCATCTTCTCCATGGATAATGCTTTTTGCGGTTGTTCGTGCTTGGTTTATCTGGCTGGCAATTGTATCTGTTAGGGGTAACTCTTCGATAAGAAGAGCGGGAAGGATCAAGGGCCGTATAGTTTTTATTCTTAAATTGTCTGTTTTTTGCATAATAGCGACCTTTTAAAAGTCTGTGTTTAAACTGATTATGGCGAATTTGAAAAGGTAAAAACAGATAATTAGCGCTTTGAACGCTAAACCAAAAAAGAATAAAAAAAGAGATAAACTCTGTATTGTAAGGTCATAATATTTTTTTACCATCCTTATGCTAAATTGTTGAGAATTCTTTCATCATACGGCAGTAAAATCACTAAGCCAGAATTTGTTGAAGTTTTGTCTGCATATTTGATTATATCCTATTCTTGATACAGAATGACCTTTTCATTTTATTTATAGGGAGTAAAATATAGGGAGTAAAAAAATAAAAGTGAAAACTTTTGGAAAGTCCCTTATCAGTGTTTTAGCAATTTTTTTTATTAGTAGTAGGCTGTAGACCTCGTTAAACAGAATTCGTTGTTCATCCAGGCGCTTGGAGTAATTACCAATGTGTTGCTGGTAATATCCATTTTTCTGCACAGAGCCGATGGTATGGTTGGGCAACGACGAAAGCAGGTGCTTGCATGAACGCGCTAGGTAAATGTACTGCTGCTCATAGCCGATTCCTAAGTAATTGTCATAATTCTCTATTACAAGCATGAGATAATATCTGAAGTGGAGCTGTCGTTTTTGGAGTAATTTGTATAGCCCTCTTAGCAGGTTGCAGGGTTTCCCTCAATGGTCTCTCTCTAGCGGGCCCTCATTCATAGATTAAATAATGGTATACATGCTGCGTTAAAAACCGCGCTCGGCCCGGGGCTTTGGAGCGGTACTTCGCGCAATCAGTTTCATGCTAAATCCTACACTTTTACTCATTGCGATCGGTTCAGTGGCAGGCCAGCTATGTACTATTTTAGCTATTGCAAATTTCATAGCTTCAAATTTCATAGCTTCTAAGATAAGTAGACGATTGATTTTTTTACTGATTGATTAGGTTCAACAAAAATTTTAATAACGGTTTCTGACATGGGAGCAATAAATTGATTATCAGCAATTTCTTTGTTAGTTATTGAATCTTTAAGATTTTTCTTTGAAAGTACAAAATGGCTCGCTTTATACAAAGATATGCCAATCTTCTTCACAAAGAATGGCTGCTGCTTCTAAAACTTGATTGTTCTAAATAATTTTAAACTGTTGATGATTTTGCTTTTGTTCATTAATCAAAAATGAACGTTCAAGAAGAATTAATTCATCACCATTGGGATTTTCCATAGCTTTAATTTCGAAGCTATCTTCTTTATATCAAAATTGTAATATTTTTCAGGGAGTGAAAGCAAACGCCAATTGTCGTGAATAAACCACGGGGAGTAAGGATCTACTGATTGGGAAGCTAATTTTTTAATTGTCGTTTTTTATTGCTGCAACTCGGTGAAACAAGCAATTAATAAAATCTCGTCGGGTAATAATTCTTTTTTAAGAATTCTAGAGATTTCAGCTTCAACTAATGTTGTATGAATTTTAGCCTCTTTAAAGGGTTGAGTTCCACAAATTTGGTGGGGAAAGGATGTATTTGTATTAATTCCGATAAGAAATTTTTTTCTAAGGTGTTTTGTAATAATTGTAAAGCAGTTGCTCGATCTTTTTGGTGAACAATTAATTTGGCGATGAGGGGCGTAATAGGGAGTAATAATATCATTTTGAGTGATTCCCATATCGAACCGTATTCGTTCCTCTTTGGGGGGGGGTAAATCAAAGTAAGTTATTTTTCCGATAGAGGCAGCGAAATTATTTTCGCGATCTACATAAATCCGCGCTTCAAAAGCATGCCCTGTTACTTTGATTTGCTCTTAGGAACAAGGAAGAGATTCGCTGCTAGTGATTCTGAATTGCCATTCTACCAAATCTAATCCAGTTATAATTTCCGTTACTGGATGCTCAACCTGTAAACGAGTATTCATTTCCATGAAGTAAAATTTTCTGACTGATCTACCAGAAATTAGACCGTTCCAGCACCTTCATAATTAACAGTTTTGGCAGCTGTTATAGCAGTTTCCCCCATTTTTTATCGGGTAGTTTTTTTAAAATTGTGGGGTAATTTCTTCCTCAATAATTTTTGGTAGCGACGTTGAATAGAACAATCTCGATTGAATAGATAAATGCCATCACCTTTCTGGTTCAGAAAGATTTTCACTTCCAGATCGCGCGCCGGTTTTATATATTTTTCCAGAAAAACAGTATCATTATCAAAATTGGATTTTAGTTCGCGTTGCGCGGATCGCAGTGCGTTTTCGAAGTCATTACTATTGGTCACTAAAGGCATTCCCCCCCTCGCCGCCAGCAGCTGCTTTAATTAAAAGAGGGAATCCTATGCTTATAGCTTCTTCCTGCAATATGTTTAAATCTTGGAAAGCATCTTGATAACCTGGCACTACCGGAACACCGGATTTTTCGATTAATTGCTTGGCTTCGCGTTTGTCTTCCATAATACTAATAGCTTAGGAGGGGGGAGCAATAAAAATAATTTCTTTTTTTTGGCATAGACTGGCGAATTTTGCATCCTCAGATAAAAATCTATAACCGGGATAAATAGGCTGCACTTTTGCTTTCAGCGAAACAATGTCGATAATTTTTTTGACTATTTAAATAACTTTTTGCAGGAGGAGGCGGACTGATCAAAAAAAGACTCATCAGCTAATTTGACATGACGCACCTCTTTATCAATGGAAGAATAAACTACAACAGTTTTAATGCCATATTTTTATAGCCGTTTTAATTATTCGACAAGCAATTTCGCGGCGATTAGCAATTAATAATTTTCGAAATATAGAGATTCTAAACTCCTTAACTACTGATTAGAGTTTATTTTTTAAAAATACTTGAATTCTATCTTGAGCTTCCTTGGAAGAACGAATGGTAGCTAACAGCGCTGCAGTTTGCGAAATAACAGTTTCGTTAATTGAATACAAATTATTGAGCAATTGTTTGACTTGATATAAAGCTTGTGGACCATTTTGGCTAATTAATTTAGCCAGATTTTTTCCAGTTGTTAGCAATTCATTCTGATTAACAACGTGGTGGAGAAGTCCTAATTTTTGCGCTTCTAAGGCATTGAAAAATTCCGCCGTTAGAAAATAGCGGCGAGTAGCGTTATATCCAATAGCGCGAATGATGTAAGGTGCAATAGTTGTAGGAGTTAGTCCTAATTTAACTTCTGAAAAACAAAATTTAGCATCGGTAGAAGCAATCACAACGTCGCAGCAAGCAATTAAACCAATACCTCCCCCAATAATATTTCCTTGAACTAAAGCAATATTAGGTTTCGACAAGTGATTAATCAATTGCAAAAGGTGGGCAAAAGCGAGTGCATCAGCTTCATTTTCTTCACGAGTGAATCCTGCCATACGTTTCATCCAATTTAAATCGGCACCCGCGCAAAAATTGCTCCCCTCCGCATTGATAATAATGACTTGACACGTTTCTTCGTGATTTGCTTGTTGTAAAGCTTGTTTTAATTCAGAAATAAATTGATCATCAAACGCATTATGTTTTTCAGGACGGTTTAAAGTAATTAAACCTATATTTTCTTCATAACGTTGACGGATATAAGTAAATTCATTCATGATTATCCTTCTTTTTTTTACATTCGCAAAATTCCAAAACGGGTTTCCCGAATAGGTGCATTTAGGCTTGCAGAAATGCAAAGACCTAATATTCGACGAGTGTCGAGAGGGTTAATAACACCATCGTCCCATAGTCGAGCACTGGAATAGTAAGGGTTAGCTTGTGCTTCATAATTAGTCCGGATACTGGCTTTAAATTGAGCTTCTTCTTTTTCATCCCATATTTCGCTGTGCCGTTTCATTTGGTCGCGTTTTACTTGTGCCAAGACGTTTGCAGCTTGTTCGCCCCCCATAACTCCAATACGTGCATTAGGCCACATAAATAAAAATCTGGATCGTAACCACGACCACACATAGCATAATTTCCTGCACCGTAACTATTTCCAATAATAACAGTGAATTTCGGAATTTCTGTACATGCGACAGCATGAACCATTTTGGCACCATGTTTAGAAATGCCTGCATTTTCATATTTTTTACCGACCATAAAACCGGTGATATTTTGAAAAAAAACCAGAGGAATTTTACGTTGACTACATAATTCGATAAAATGGATACCTTTAAGCGCAGATTCGGAAAAGAGAATGCCATTATTGGCAATAATCCCTATAGGATAACCATAAATATGTGCAAAGCCACAAACTAATGTGGTTCCGTACAATGCTTTAAATTCTTCAAATGAAGAACCATCAACCAATCGAGCAATAATTTCCTGAACATCATAAGGTTGCCGGGGATCCGTGTTAATGATTCCTAAAAGTTCTTCAATAGGGTAAGCAGGTTCTTGAGGAGTGCAGATATAAAGGGAGATATTTTTTTTACGGTTCAGATTATTTACAATATTTCGAGTTAATTTGAGTGCTTGCCGCTCATTTTCAGCTAAATAGTCAGCTACACCAGAAAGTCGACAATGAACGTTGGCGCCTCCCAATTCTTCGCTAGTAATCACTTCGCCTATCGCTGCTTTTACGAGAGGGGGCCACCCAGAAAAATAGTCGCTTGATTTTTTACCATGACTACTTCATCCGCCATTGCAGGGATATAGGCTCCTCCTGCAGTACAGGATCCCATAACGACAGCAATTTGTGGAATATTTTTAGAAGACAAACGTGCTTGATTATAAAAAATATGACCAAAATGATCCCGATCAGGAAAAACTTCATCTTGTTTGGGTAAGTAAGCTCCGCCAGAATCGACGAGATAGATACAGGGGAGGTTATTTTCTTCTGCAATAGTTTGAGCACGTAAATGTTTTTTTACACTAATAGGGTAATAGCTGCCACCTTTAACGGTAGCATCATTAGCTACGATTACGCATTCTTGTCCCGCAATTTGCCCAATTCCACTGATGACTCCTCCTGCAGGCACGGTGTCATCGTAAAGTTGATAACCAGCGAGAGTAGAGAATTCTAGGAAAGGAGAACCCGGATCCAATAAATGATCGATACGTTCTCGTACTAATAACTTTCCTTGTTCCCGTTGACGGTTGCGAGCTTTTTCCGAGCCTCCTTGCTTAATTTCAGACAGTACTCTTTCCAGTTCTTGAATCTGTGCATCCATGGCGTTTTTGTTATTCTTAAATTCATCGCTGTTAATTTTTATTTTCGAAATAATTTTTGGCATAGATGATCTTTTTCCTTTTCATACCTCATACTCACCCTAACCTTCCCGAAAAGGAAGGAGGGTGGGAGAGTTAGATAGGTTTTAAAAAGTTTCTCTTTTAATTGCAATGGCTGTTGCTTCTCCTCCGCCGATGCATAAGGAGGCGATGCCGCGTTGCAAATTATTTTTTTGTAAAAATAGAGAGTAAAGTGACCATAATGCGCACGCCAGAAGCCCCGATAGGATGCCCTAACGCACAAAGCCCCTCCGTAGAGATTAACTTTTTTATGCGGTAAACCAATTTCTTTCATAGCTGCCATTATAACAAGCGGCAAAGGCTTCGTTAATTTCAAATAAATCGACCTCTTCTTTTTTCCAACCAATTTTTCCTAATAAGCCTTGGATAGCGTTAATTGGTGCTGTTGTAAATCAGGCAGGCTCTTGGGCATGAGTGAAATGGCCGACAATTTTTCCCATTGCTCGGATATTCATTTTTTTTGCTTCTGAGAGTCGCATCAAGATTAATACCGCTGTGCCATCTGAAATGAATCTGGAGTTTGCTACTGTTACTAATCTATCTGGTTTAAAAGCAGCCTTTAAATGGGGAATTTTTTCTGGGTTAGCTTTCAGAGCATTTTTCATGATGAATAACTTCAATAGTTTCTTTCCCGTGTTTTACTGTAATCGAAACAATTTCTTGCGAAAAGGTCCCATCAATGATGTAAGAGCAAAATTATCCAGTTCTTTTCGCGAAAATTGATATTTATTGACACATTTTTCTGCAAATACACCCATGGCTTTTCTAGTATCATATGCATCTATCATATGCATCCTCTAAGCCATCTAGCATTATGTGGTCATAAATTCGGTTGTGTGCCCCCGGTTGTGTGTGTCCCCCAGTCGATAACTAAAACGAGCTTTCATAAGGAGATAGGGGCCCCACAGACATATTTTCCATACCGCCAGCAACAACATACTACTCATAAGAGTTGGCGAGAATCCCATCATGGGCTAACATAATAGCTTTCATCCTAGACCCATACATCTTGTTAACAGTGGTGCAGAGAATATTGGGCGGAAGCCTGCTGCGGAAGCCTGCTTTATAGCGGCTTGCCGAGTAGGCGCTTGTCCTGCTCGGCGGAAAGTACACAACCACCTATAATGACGACTTCGTCGATATTTTTGGGCTCAAGTCCGGTGTGTTCAACGGTCGCTTTGATTGCTGCAGTGCCTAATTCACTCGAAAGGGTTTCTTTGAAATACCCGCCGCCATAATGCCCAATTGACGTACGAGTGGCGCTTACGACAACAATTGAATTTTTTATCATTGTTTACCTTCTTGAAAGAGCTCACGGCCAATTACAATTCGTCTAATTTCTGATGTACCCGCACCGATTTCGTATAATTTAGCATCACGCAAAAATCGTTCTACTGGAAATTCCGTAATATATCCATTACCACCTAAACATTGAATAGCTTGCAAAGCCACTTGGGTAGCATTTTCAGCAGCAAACATCAATGCACTCGCGGCATCTTTTGGATAAATTTTCCCACGATCGGCCGATTGGGCTACCGCATATACGTAAGATCGGCTGGCGTTTAATGCGGTATATATATCAGCTATTTTAGCTTGAATCAATTGAAATTCACCTATGGATTTTTTAAATTGTTTGCGTTCATGAATATAAGGTAACACACAATCCAAACAGGCTTGCATTATTCCCAAAGGTCCACCGGCGAGAACAAGCCGTTCGTAATCAAGTCCACTCATCAGTATGGGAACACCCCGATTAATTTCCCCCAATACATTTCCTTTGGGCACTTTGCAATTATCAAAAACTAATTCACAGGTATCTGATCCACGCATCCCTAATTTATTGAGCTTTTGAGCAGTTCGATAACCTTGGAATTTTTTTCAATTAAAAACGCACTGATGCCACGTGACCCGACGGTGGGATCGGTTTTGGCATACACAATTAGCACGTCCGCTTCAAAACCATTCGTAATCCACATTTTAGTGCCATTTAAGATAAATCCATCTGCTTCTTCTTTGGCGGAGAGGCGCATACTAATGACATCGGAGCCGATTCGGTTTCGCTCATAGCCAATGCACCAACATACTCTCCGCTAATTAACTTGGGTAAATAACGTTGTTTTTGTGCTTCCGTACCAAAACGACTCAGTTGATTAACGCATAAATTGGAATGGGCACTGTAACTTAATCCAACGGAAGCCGAAGTACGACTAATTTCCTCCATAGCAACTACATGGGCAAGATAGCCATATGGGTGCCCCCGTATTTTTCATCGACCGTAATTCCGAAAAAACCTAATTCACCCAACTTGGGCCAAAGATCGCGTGGGAATTGATTCGTCACATCTATTTCCCTTGCTCGAGGAGCAATTTCTTGTTCAGAAAACTGTTGTACTCCTTGGCGTAGCATGTGAACGGTATCATCAAGCTGGAAATTGAGTCCGTGAATCATGTTATAATTACCTTAGTTATGGTGGAGAGCTCAGTTACTCTCGTAAGCAACATAGGTGACTATTTTTATTTTCAAATAGATACCTAAGTTACTTAGCAGGAAGTTCCTGATAAGTTTTCGTTATTTTAACCATTCAATATGGAAGATAACATGATAAGGGCTTCAAGAGATACTCCATTAATTTCCAGTTGGGTTCATTATCTTGTGGATTATCAAGCTATATTTGCTGCTTTAACCCACGATGATTGGGAGCAGAAAATTTTAGATTATCCTTCCAGGGTTTCGTTTAATGCTGAAATGTATCAAGCCGAGTACATCAGTCTGGTGAGTGCTGATTCTCATTATGATCTTAAACTTTTAGATATGTCCGCGCATGTTGATAAGGTTATTCAAGACTTAGTGACCCAACTTTACATTACGAAGATCGAATTCAAGAACAAGGCGAGAAGACCCTGGAAAATATCCTCAGCGTTTCGAATTATTATACGCAACTTTTTTGTAAATAATTATTCTCAAGGCCGAATAGAAGACCGCTATCAAGTTGCTCATTTACCTTGCTTTTCTTTCAAAGACTTTCAATTTGAGTTAGTGTTATGTACCGATCTCCTGTTCCAAAGTAGACAAACTTCACCACAGCTCGTTATTAGCGAACTTTGCCAAGTGTCCCAAGAAGTACGCGTATTTCCGCTTTTGGATGAGAAGGGTAGGAAGTTTCTGCTTCGCTCGGGGAGGCAGTTATGGTTTTTTAGAGGAACGAGATTACGGAATTGAAGTGCGGGAAGTTCCTTATAAACTGCAGAAAGGAAGTAACACGATGTTGCGGATATGGACAAAAAAGTTGGCTTTATGATTTACGAATATTTGCGTCCTTTATTGTTTCAGTTAGAACCCGAACAAGCGCATTATTTGACCTTAACTGCTTTAAAATCATCTTTCCGTCCTTGGATGATCAAACGATATCTGCAGCATTTTCCACAAAAACCTATCTCAGCGTTTGGTTTGCAATTTCCAAATCCGGTTGGGCTTGCAGCAGGCTTGGACAAAAATGGTGATTACATAGATCCATTACTTGGACTTGGTTTTGGTTTTGTAGAAATAGGCGCAGTGACTCCAAAATCCCAACCCGGCAATCTAAAGCCCCGCTTATTTCGTCTATCAAAGGCACAAGCGTTAATTAACCGTTTAGGGTTCAATAATGCGGGTGTTGATTATTTCGTGAAACAACTCAAAAAGCGAAAAGTAAAGGGTATTGTTGGGGTAAATATCGGTAAAAATTTAACAACTTCTTTGGAAAATGCTTATGAGGATTATCGATATTGTTTTGAAAAAACATATCCTTACGTAGATTATGTGACAATAAATATCTCTTCTCCAAACACCCCCGGCTTACGAGAATTGCAATCTGAACAATATCTTTCAAAATTACTCAGTCAACTTAAAGAAGAACAGCGTC
>NZ_NIQB01000042.1:0-12601 GCF_018687865.1 Coxiella-like endosymbiont of Rhipicephalus sanguineus
TAAAAGCAGAATGTGGCAGGCAGGCATTCACAGTTATGCGAAAAATATTGAGAAATTAATTGGTTTGGATTGTATTATTTTAATACAATGTGGTGATATGTTAGTACGAACCTTATTTAAAGGTGATATTGAGGGTTATGATCATCTGAGCTCCATCAAATAGAAAATAAAAGTATCCAAGCCTTTTATTTATAATGCTGAACTTGTGAGTGCTGCTCCTCTAATTTTGGCAAGACGAAAATCCCCTATTTAATAAAGTTTTTATGTTAAACTCACTGTGATTAGCTCAAGGAATTATTGTTAGACACGCCTCATTATTACAGCACGGTTGGTGGCATAGGTGCCCATCTTTTTCGTCACTTACTTCACATAGCTATAATCATCATCCCTTTTCTTTACTATTCCTATTCCATTTCTGTCGCCCGTTTTTTGGGTTTGTCACTTCATTCCTTATTGTTAGTTATCATAGCAATAGTTATTTTATTTGAAATCGTACACTTGAGACGTAAATGGGTTTTATGGGGGCAGCGTAAACGCGAAGGGCGTATGGTTTTTTCTTTTGCCTGGACCGTTATTAGTTTTTGTATGATTTTATTATTGGCACTCGGAAAGCAATACGCTATTCCCATTATTGCTTCCTGTTCTCTCGTTGATCCCCTCCTTGGCGAATTACGACATACCCGATTAGGCCACAACGTGGATTTTTTTCTGGGTGTGGTTGTTGTCATGCTAATTTGGTGGTTGGCGAGCTCGTGGTTTAAGATTGATTCGCTTCTTGCTTTATTAATGGGGCCTTTGGCAGTGATGGTAGAATGGAGAAACTTTCAATGGATTGATGATAATGCATTGATGATGTTGATTCCGCTGTTGGTTATATTTTAATTCTATATCCATAAATGGAAAGGCAAGTAAGTTTCAATTAGATTGTTAGAAAGGAGTATGCTGTGTTGGCCTTGGTCTGGATTCTTTTATTCCTTATTGTGAGACTTGTTCTTACATTTAATCGGGCTTCCTTGATTGTTTGGATAATTAGTTATGTTTTTCTTCTTTTTCTTGTTTACGCTTTTAGTAAAACCACTTTAGGGGGGGGGGGATCTAGTTAGTTTATGGGTTGTATTTTAGTTTATGGGTTGTATTTTTAATATTAGCCGTTTTATTCAATGTATTGTCATTACGCCGAAAAATTTTTTCATGTAAATTTTTATCTTTCTACCGTCAACGAATGCTCCAATTATCAATAACGGAACGTGAAGCATTGACTGCAGGAAATGTAGGGTGGGAAGGAGAATTGTTTAGCGGAATGCCCGATTGGTATAAATTACAAAGCATTCCTAAAGACAAATTATCAGTGGAAGAACAGGTATTTTTAGATGGCTCTGTCGAAGATTTAATGTGGCATGATCCATGATTAGGATATAAATCAACAATTTTAATATTCTAAACCAAATTTGGGATCATTTTAAAAAACAAGGTTTTTTTGGATTTATTATTCCTAATACCACCGGGATTGAAGCTTGTGTCGGAGCGGACATAAATAATGATGCTATTGTGTTTGGTAATTTGGGCATAGTCTCCGTGTGCTCAAACGTCGAGATATTTGTCAAAATAAGCTTTTTAATATTTTTTTCTATGTGGATCATTCTAAAAATAAATAGGCATTGCAGGAAAGGGTCCTGTACAAACCAATTCGCCTTTTTTGTCGATAACGGGTTTTCCTGCTTCATTAAAAATCTTTACATTCATTCCGAGACCAACACATTGCAATTTATCCCACTAAATCGGCAGTAGAGGATTCCCGAAAGTGAAACAAGAGATAATATCACTATCTCAGAAATTGATCACAGTTGTACGTTTGTTTTTACTTCTTGATACATATAATCAAAACTTTTCAGTAATAAAGGCGAACCTATATTTAAATTTTTTTTAAATTCGATAAAAGGTACATTTTTTAAGTTTTAAATTTAACTTATCAGAAGATTCTGTAATTTTTGCTCCAACGTCTAAAATAGAAATGATTACTTTGTTGATTAAATCAAAAAGGATTGTAGGAGTGAGATGAAAAAGCACTTCATCATAAAGGATGACTGTAGCCCCGACAACAAGGCTGCTGACTAACCAATTTCACATTATCTAGCCGCACGTGGTATAAAAGAAAATGCGATCTTCAGGTGTAAGTCAGTATGTAAAATTAATTCTTTCAAATGTTGAATTAACGTGCCACGAGCGCTGTGTACCATACATTTAGGTTTTCCAGTGGTACCTGAAGAATAAAGAATGTAAATCGGATGATTAAAGCGTAATTGTTCAAAATAAAAGTTCTTGGAATTACTTTTTAAGCAATTGCGATAAAATTTAGCATTTTTTAGTGAGTTGAGGGCTAATTTTTCTTTGGTGATTGAGACAATAATAATCTTTATTAGTGAAAGTAGAAAATTTTGTAATTGGCGATTTTTTTAAATGATGAAAGGTCTTGCCTTATAAGAATGGCTTTCTACAGCGAACAATACTTTTTGTTCGATTTGCTCGAAACGATCGACCAATCCTTCCAAACCAAAATCTGGGGAGTAGGCCGACTAAATAGCGCCAATGCTGGTAGTCGCCAGCATAGCGACAACAGTTTCAATCCGATTAGACATAAAGTCAAACGA
Source organism: Coxiella-like endosymbiont of Rhipicephalus sanguineus (assembly GCF_018687865.1). Classification (NCBI taxonomy): domain Bacteria; kingdom Pseudomonadati; phylum Pseudomonadota; class Gammaproteobacteria; order Legionellales; family Coxiellaceae; species Coxiella-like endosymbiont of Rhipicephalus sanguineus. Next base: position 2,649 of record NZ_NIQB01000042.1, read on the forward strand.
CACGGTCACCCGGTTTAACCTGGCCTTGGCATAGAAAAGTAGCAATAGCAGCGACTTTGTTAAAAAGCTTATTCTAAGTAAAAGTTTTAAAATCGCTTTGCTCTGAAATAAAGATTAAGGCGGGATAGTGCTCCCTTCGAGGTAATAAATTTTCAGCGAAATTGAGTTTTTTTCCTAAAAACCATTTCGTATCTTGTATCTGGACAAATTTTTAGTATTTCAGTAGGTTTTTGCGATGCTTTTACTTTACAAAATTCCCAAACTGACTGCCAAAAAAGAGTTGGATATTCAATTGACCAACGATAGAGCTCTGGATAATAATCAATTTTTAAGCAAAATCATGTATTAATAAAAGGAATAAGGTGCGTCATTTAGCTCTGCGTCAGAGCCTCTTTAAGAAGGTCTCCACAATGGCTATTCCGTCATCGCTTATACTTCGCGTTTCCGTGAGGAGATAGTATTGCACGAATTTGTATCTGATGCTAAGTTACATTCCTCCAATGTAGGCACGTAGCTCAGTGGTAGAGCACCACCTTGACATGGTGGGGGTCGTTGGTTCGATACCAATCGTGCCTACCAGTTTAGCCCGAAGCATCCTATAATTTAGAAAAAATTAATAAGATATAGAATTTTGGTCCAGGACCTCTCGCTAGCTCTCTCAAAAGAATCTAATAAAAGTTTCCTTACCTCTGTTGATAATAATAAACAAACTCATATATTTTCGTTTACTGAATAAAAGACAAAACAAAGTTATGAGCACTGTAGCAATCGGAGCAACGCCTCTCCTCAGCTACAAGAATTTAAGGCGTTTATTTCTCACTCTTTCCGTCGCAAAATAGCTTTGAGTTCAGTCTACCTATTCTAAAAAAATAATGAAGCAACAAGATTGCTTGGGAAACTTGATGGCATCACTAAGCTGCTTCCGGATACAGATTTTTTTCTAACGTATTTGCGGAAAGATGTCGCCTGCTTCTTTAATTGGTTAGTTAACAATCTTTTGGTAAAATATTAAAAAAATTTGATAAGAATAGATTGATTTATATTTTATCCATTGTAATTTCAATCTTATTGAAAAAAATTTTTTTTCAAGAAAAAACTGCCCCATCTGCAGAAATAAAAATTGTTAATAGAAGTGAATTAAGAGAAAATAAGACAAAAATTTTAGTCAACTCATTATAATACGGAATTTCAAGGATATACTTTTAATTTATTAGTTGCAAAACCAGTGCATTTTTGGAACTTTTAAATTCTTGATTGATGTATTACAGATTCCATACCTCTAAAAAATATAGAGGATACACGTTTAAAACGATGTTAGTAAGGGAGCAGTTATGGCTCCTTCTAGATGAGATTGAGTGTCACAGCATTAATCCAGATGAATTAGAGAATCCATATGTGAGCTACAATGTTAGTCAAGCTTTTTTATAGAAGAAAGCAAATTGGAACATATAAAAATTATTATTTGTCCTTCCAAATTAGATCAACATTTAAAAGCAAATCAGCCAAAACCCCAGCTTAGTGGCATTAAAAGTTTCATCTCATAACGATTAAATTATTTTGCTTCCCAAAATTTTTATCGTTCTGTAGGTTTTTATTTTTTTTTAGAGTTTTTCCTTTAGACAACAAAGTATTTAATAGGGTTTCAAGATATTCAAACTTACCGAAGAATTGGTTAAAAGTTCCTTAGAAATTTTCTTTTTATAGCCCATCTCTTTTAAAATTTTATATAAAGCAGGCGGCTATGGGCATTAAATTTGAAATATAATTGATCGTTAAAAATTCTGTCGATAGTGCTTTTAGAAACTTTTCTTCCTTCAAGATTGTAAAATATATCCGCAATTTCTTAACTGCTTAAATTGGCTAGAAAGAACAAGATAACTTGTTTTTCTCATTTGGTTAAATAAGGGGGGTGCGAGTTTTCCCTCCAGTTTGAGCGTAAGAATTTTTATTCAGATAGTGATAGAAATTTAGGATATTCATTTTAAGATCTTGAAATAAAATGCCTACGACGTTATTGGTTGAAGAGTTAATTAAAAGAATTTTAATGGCAATATAAAGGTATCAATCTGTTATAAAATCGATTAATTTTTGAGAACCATCTTCGGTGAGCGGCTGCTCATAACTGGTTCATCTTATTAAGTTATAATTAATTCAAAATTACGATCGTTATCGTATAGAAGAGCGGCAGCCAAATCCTTTTGCCGATAATTTCTTTTGCCCTCAATACTCATGCGTTGAACCAAATAATCAGACCAAAAATATGTTTTGATCGGCAGTTTTTTACGCTCATCATTTAATTATAGGCATCGCCTGAGACAAGAAAAATATAGAGGTTACAATTTTTTTAAAAAAGTATCATTGGAAGAATCAACTGGGCGAGATGTTTTAGCTATGTTATTTTAGCTCTATTAGGGACTGAGAAACTTCATTATACTTTTGGAAAGGAATCTTTACCAGCACAAAAAATTGGATGTAAAAAGACTTCTGTCAGATTATTATAATCTCTAAGATTTAGTAATTCTCTAGCTATTGAAAAATACTATGGAATGATATTATTCTTTTAATTAATTTATTCTCTTGTGAAACTATCAGCTAATAGTCATTCGGAGTATCCTGATGCAATATCAGTTAAATACAAAAAAACCTATTTATTATATCTAATTTTATTGATTAGCTTTCCTTCCGTATCAGCAGTATTGATTAGTCGTGCATTGTCAGCTATTAGTAATTTTTTTCATCTCTCAAATGGCTATACTCAGAAATTTATTATTATTTTTGTGATTGGATATGTGTTAAGACAACTTATCTATTCCCTTTTACTAATCGGGTTTGGTCATAAAATCGTAACGCATTTAAGAATTAGCCTTTATTTATTCAGTTGTTTAATTTTTTTAATTGGTATTTACGTCCATAGCCTTGAAATTGTTTTTTGGGGCCGCTTTCTTATGGCATTGGGTTCAGCCGTATGAATGATTATTAGTTTTACGATCATTAATGATTTTTATTTTTCTGAACAAGCTCGTCCGCTAGTAAGTTATACCGTATTGGCGTATGCATTTATGACTGTATTTGATATCAAATTGGGTAGTTTTATTACAACACATATATCCTGGGTTGGTTGTTTCTATTTTTATTTAATACGGTATTATATTACTACGTAGTTACCAGAAACTCTGGTGGCTCGGAATCATGTCGCTCTAAGATTCAAAACGCTACTTCGTAGTTATTTTCAAGCATTGACTACGTGGTGTGTAGATTTATTTTCAATTATTTATAGACTAATGACGACGTTTATTTATATTGTGGCCAGTCGTGCTCTCTTTATAGGTATCGATGAAATTGGATTAACCTCGGCCCATTATGGAATGCTGCTGCTTATTCCGTACAGTGGGTAATTTATCAGCGCCTTATCGGCTCGAAAAATCAATCAATGACTATCCGATTATCAAGTCATGTCATTGGGTTATGGAAGTACTATTTTTAGAAGTCTATTAATATTTATTTGTTTTTTGTTTCATTATATAAATGTATTTAGTTTGTATTTAGCTTAATGATTCCCATTTTTTTTATTATGATGGGCTTACCAATGACCTATAGTAGTGTGAGCGTGATGGGGTGTGTTAGTTGGTTACGAAGAAAAAGCTATCAGAGCCGCCATTATGAGTTTTATAACAATGAGTGTCACCTTAGTAGCGGTATTCGTGTTAACCCTGCTACCAAGAAAAAATTCGCTTATGATGAGAATGTTGTTTATTGTTATTTTAGCATTCGTTATATTAGCCTTTTGGAAGGCTAATATAGCGATTTGGCGACAGCTAATTTCTTAGCTTTTAATCTGATTAATTTTCATATGCCTATCTTTATAGGCTTGATACTGTTCGAAAAAGAAATTGGCTATAGTCGCCTTTTCCTTTGTTAAAAGTGGATGTTGATTAATCTTGGAAAAGGATTGAATTTCAATAAGGCTATTAGTTTGAAATATTTCAGTGGCCTTTAAAAGATCCTCGGGATATAGAATTTTCTCAGTTATCGGTTTTCCTATTTGAGCGGCAATTTTGATAATTGTATCTCGGGTAATTCCAGGCAAAAGACCGTCCTCAATTCGAGGAGTAAATATTTTTTGATTAATCAAAGCAAACAAATTTCCAATGCTTGTTTCAGTGATAGCACCTTTCGTATTAAGCATTAAACCTTCGTGATATCCTGCTTTAATAGCTTCTTGTCTTGCCAATATGAGTTCTAAACAATTTAAGTTCTTTAATCGGCTTAAAAGAGAAGCTTCATTTCGCTTAATATCTGTAATGTACAGTGTAGGCGAAATTGGGCGGGATGAGCTAGAAAGTGTAACAGTGATCAATAAGGTAGGGGATGGATTAAGAGGTGCTTGAATCCCTTTTGGCGAAGGGCCCCGACTCAAGGTGATTCGAAGAGAAGCTGCTGTTGATATTCGATTAATTTCTAACAGTTGTTTGCATTGGTTTTTCAGTTCGATTAGGGAGAATTTAAAAGGAATTTCTAATTTTAAAGCGGAAGCTGCCAGCCGATGGTAATGTTCCTGAAAGAAAAGTAAATGCCCTTTTTCAACTTTAATAGTTTCAAATAAACCGTCTCCCAGTAAAAATCCTCGGTCATTACTATGAATGACTGGTGAATCCATTGAAGCAATATTGCTGTTTATTAGAATCTTCATAAGATAGAGTAATGAAATTATCGATTAATTGGAGCCCTTGTTCTGTCAAAATAGATTCTGGATGAAATTGTACGCCGAATGTGAGATAAACGCGATGGCGAATCGCCATAATCTCGCCTTCTTGACTTTCTGCCATAATTTCCAAGCAATCAGGGATCTGATTTTTGCTGATAATGAGTGAATGATAGCGACCTGCAGAAAAAGGATTAGGAATTTTAAAAAAAGAGATTGTTGATTGTGGTGGATCCGACTGGCTTTCCCATGCATGGGATAATGAGCACGGCATACCTGTGCGCCAAAGGCATATCCGATAGCTTGATGTCCCAGACATACTCCTAAAAGAGGAATATGAGGGGAGAAGCGTTTGATAACATTGAGGGAAATGCCGGTTTGAGTGGGTCCCCCAGGGCCCGGGGAGATTACGATATGAGAGGGCTTAAGTGTTTCTATTTCGGTGAGGGTGATTTTATCATGACGATATATTAATATCGGATGGCCTAAGATCTCAAAATATCGACCTAAGTTATAGACAAAAGAATCATAATTATCGATGAGCAGAATCATAGTGTGAAAGATTTTACACAATACGACAGACAAAACAAATCAGCTGCACCACTTCCAGCGAAGGTTCGTGGGTTTTAGCCATTTATACTAGCAAGGGTAAAGAAAATGTCGAATACAGAGCAGCCTTATTGGGCTTCTATCCCTTATCGAGATCCATTTGAATACGCTGTGATCTTCCACAAATTAAATTATTTTGTCTTTTTAGATAGTATGAAATTTGATCCAAAACTGGGAAGATACAGTTATATTGCTATAGATCCATTCGCTACGCTTATTTATCGCGATGATAGAATTTATTTTAATAATGAGGTGGTTGCGACAGAAAATATTTTTACGTTTCTGCATAATAAATTAAAATCATTATCACTCTCGTTAAATCCTAAGTTGCCTCCTTTTCAGGGAGGAGCGGTGGGATTTTTTAGCTATGATTTAACAAGGAATTTGGAAAATTTACCAAATTATGCTGTGGACGACATGCGTTATCCACGCTTGGCAGTAGGATTTTATGATTTAATCATTTCCTTTGATCATGTTAAACAACAAGCATGGGTTATTTCTTCCGGATTGCCTGAAAAAATAATGAAAAAAGAAAACGTCGTTTGCAGTTACGTCTTTCTTGGTGTTTACAGAAATTGGAAAATGTTAAAACTCCACAATTAATTGACGAACTATCGGTGATGGAAAATGATATTCGCGGGTACTTTACTAAAAAACATATATGGAAGCGGTAGAGAAATGTCGTCATTATATTTTGGACGGTGATATTTTTGAGGTAAATTTATCACAAAGATTCCAGTGTGTTTTTCCAGATAATTGCGAATTTTCGCTTTATCAGCGAATTCGTGCAATAAATCCCGCGCCCTTTGGAGCTTTTGTTCGTTTTGATGATACAACTATTGTTTCCAGTTCTCCCGAACGGTTTTTAAAAGTGCAAGATCGTTTAGTGGAAACAAGGCCGATTAAAGGAACTATTAAGCGTTCACGTGATGCAAAGGAAGATGAGCTATTAGCTCAGCAACTAGCGATGAATATCAAAGATCGTGCCGAGAATACGATGATTGTAGATTTAATGCGAAATGATTTATCGAAGGTTTGTCTTTCCAATTCGATTCATGTTCCTGCGTATTGTCAGATAGAAAGTTATGAGACAGTCCATCATTTGGTGTCGGTTATTGAAGGAAAACTAAAAAATCAGTATCAGGCTGTCGATTTATTACGAACAGCTTTTCCGGGAGGTTCTATTTCAGGCGCTCCTAAAATAAGAGCTATGGAAATAATTGAAGAATTAGAGCCTACACGACGAGGACCTTATTGCGGCAGTGTAGGGTATATTGGGTTTGATGGTAGTATGGATACTTCAATTCTTATTCGAACCTATGTTTTTAAAGATCAAATAGTTACATTTCAAGTGGGTGGAGCGATTGTCTTAGATTCGGACGCTCTTTCAGAATACGAAGAGACACTTACTAAAGCTGAGGCTTTAAAAAAAGCATTAATTAGCAAAGAAAAGATATAGAGAAATGGATGGTATCGGGGTGTTATTGTAAACGTTGCGATAGGTAAACGGTGGGATATACTATTTGTATGCGTTTATCTATTTTTATATGCCTAATTACATTTATAGCTTTTCCTTTAGTAGTTAAGGCAGGAAATCAAAATATAGAACGCATTTTTACTTAAAAAGGAATAGTATGGCACGTAGGTTTATTCGCGCTTTCCTGTAAAATCCAGCCTCATTAATCCATCAATTTATTTTTCGGATCTAAAGAAATAAATAATAATGCTATTATGACAGCGCCGTCTATTGGCAATTTTTTTGATATGCAAATGCAATGTCAGGTCGCGACCTATATATACCGTAATGCTCAAGTCGAAACTAATTCAATAACCAATAACGGAGATATTGACGAGTTGGGTTATATTAAAGGCTAACCACCTACTCAGTGTGTGACGGGATAGCTGTTAGAATGTTCAAGGAATACTGTAGAATAATGCGCGTTTGTTTTCTGTATAAAGATCCCCCCATCACCGATTCTTAAAATAAAACCGACATCCCAAAAGTTATTTTATCTTCAGATGCCGATTCTCCCTTACTAAGCTGGATATTTTTGAAAGTCCCATAATTTTAATCGTGTTCAAATTCAGTAAATAAATTGAATCTAGGAAACAATCGATAATAAGGTCTTACAATGTAGGGTATTTGCATTAAACCACTTCCGATTTCTCTAATTTAGTAAATAGATCTGAATTTCCAGATCGAGTTGCCAAATTTTTTTTCTTCCTGAATCTTTTCTGATAGGTTTTGATCAAATGAAGTTAAATTTTGTCTTGGGGGTTGATAAGGTGAGGAAAGGAAGAAGCCTTTGGATCGTTTGGCGACGCTCTTCTTTTATTTCTAAGATAAGCTTTGAACGCTATATTTCTAAACTGTGCGTTAAGCACCATTCCTAGCTTATGATCTGCTTCTGGCTTTCTTGAACATAAGTTCGCAAGCATTTGCGCCTGGCTATCGTGTAGGTGCGGGCGTATAAATAAAACCTAATATTAAATCTAGTAACTGCCAATCTAACTTAATTACTTTTAATACTTTGATTTTAATACTTTGGGACGAACTTAGCTTCCATGTTCAAGCAGAGGCCGCAAAATTTTTTCTCTAAAAATGCTATTTTTTCTCTCGATTGCTTTGAGGTAATTGAGAATACTGCTCTAGGGCATACTCGAATAAAGTTTGTATTTTTGTTTGATGGTCAGTATCTTCTCTATTTATAAGACACCAATCTAAGGGTACCTTTGATGTCCCAGTTCTTTTAGCTCCAGTTACCTCCATTTCTAAATGAGGCTCTCTTAATTCTGGATTTTCTTTACTTCGACACGATATATAACATTTCTACATATATTTCGCTTCGTTCTCCATAAGCGTTGTACAATTGTTATTTTCTGTGCCATCAGATTTTCGCTTTCTATAGTTTTGCTTTTCTCCGTTCTAAGCTCCTTTTTGTTGTTCGTGTTGATAAATTTCTGCTTGAGCAAAAAACTCCCTTTGCTTCTCTCGAATTTTAAAAAGAGCTGTAGGGAAGGTAATAGGCTATAATAAATTTCTTAGTGCATTCATTCATTCTCCCTCTAGGCGTTGTTCGATATATTTTTGAATCATCAATCGAAATTCATGATTCATCAGCTAGGGAATTAAAATTGGCTGATATAATTTAGAAATTAGTTTATCCATTTCTTTAGATAATGAAGAATTATTTTTTACTTTTTTGTAAATAATTTCTTTTCGGCATAATAGTATAACTTCAATTAAAATCTTTAATAACTGAGAATATCTTTCTATTCGTGGTACATGAAAGTTAAATTTCCATTATGCATAAATATTAATTACATCCTAGTGCTGAACGAAGTTCCTTCGAATTGCGCCATTCGATAGCCTCTTTCGCAAGTGTAATCTGAATAGTTCCCGCACGTTTTTGTTCGTCAGTTAATGGAGTTACCTTCTTGCTTACTTGTCGAAAAAGATAGGCGATAGTGTTGCCGTGGTACAAAATTTCTAGTATAGGTAGAAAAAGCTTTTTTTCTATTTTTGCTCGAAAAGAAAAATATTTATTTCGGGCATATTCAATAAGGCTAATAATGGATCTTATTCTACTCTCTATGGAGAAAATTTCATCTTCCAAAGAGAACGAAATCTTTTTGATCCTACAAAAGATTCTATTAATTTGTTTTTTATGTCATAGAGAGCGTCTATTAGAGTAGTCATCGAAGAAGCGAGACTCTAATGGCTCTTTTTCCAGGAGCGATTAGATAATTTGCATGTCGTCTCATTTTCTGCCAATTCTTGAAGGAGAGTCTGATTTTTTTTGCTAAAAGCTTCTTCGAGTTGACTCTGCAAACCGCTCCTCGATTCTTTGTCCGCTACTTCAACGATTGGGAAGAATGTATGTTTTCTTGAAAATTCTAATAAAACTTTCTTTTTTTTCTGAAGTACTTTGAGCTGGATAATTCTTTGTAACCATTCTTGATACGTGTCCTTCCATACTACTCTTCCCTCCATTTTTAGTAAGACATTTTTAGTAAGATTAAATGGAGTTCTACTAAGTCCCCTTCGTTAAAATCCTGTTGTAATTAGCTAATAACTGCTTTTCGCGCTTCTCTTTCTTGTTCTGCCAGTTCTTTCGGAATAAGAGGAAGAGGAGTATTAGTCTATATCTATAAACGTGTGGTAGGGTAGGTCGCATGTAATGACGCCTAGTGTAAACTTGAAATCAGTGAAATTTGACTTATTTTCGGATTTAATTTCAATGATGAATGCGAGGAGAACTTTATTTTTTTAAATTAGCTGAAAATTAGCTAAAAAATGGACTTCTTCAATGAGGAACCTCCAAAATGAAAAAAAACCAAGAAAAATTAAGAAAAAGAAAAATATTCCTTAAGAAGGGTTAACGCTTTACGAAGTCTTAAATTGTCAAAAAAATAGCAGGATGCTACCATCTTGCGTACTTTTCCATAAGGGTTCCATTATGCCAGTGATCAAACTTCCGGATGGAAGCATAAAAGGATTTTCTGAACTTGTAACTGTTCAAGAAGTTGCCGAGTCTATTGATGCTGGGCTTGCTAAGGCGGCATTAGCAGCAAAAGTTGATGATTGCTGGGTGGATACATCTTATCTCCTTCAGAAAGATGCCTCTCTTAAAATTATTAC
>NZ_NIQB01000043.1:0-20992 GCF_018687865.1 Coxiella-like endosymbiont of Rhipicephalus sanguineus
AAGTGACCTTTACCTTAGTGAATGTTTTTGATTTGGACAATGTCTTATTAAGCGATTCGTTTAATGTAAGGGTACAAAATTTACGAAGCCTCGCTCATCATATCAGTGATCTCATTTATCAAAAGCTAACCGGAGTCCGAGGGGTTTTCCCCACACGAATTGCTTACGTCCTTGTGCAGCGTTCTCCAGATAAACCTTCTGTATATACTTTAGAGGTGGCAGATGCAGATGGTTTTAATCCTCAACCTCTTTTGGTTTCTCATATGCCTATTATGTCTCCCACGTGGTCTCCGGATGGAAAAAAATTGCTTATGTTTCTTTTGAAGGGCAACATGCAGCTATTTATGTGCAAAATTTATCTACTGGACAGCGGAAACGAATTAGCAACGCCCCAGGGATCAACGGAGCACCTGCTTTTTCACCAAACGGAACCCGTTTAGCGTTAGTACTTACCAAAACAGGCAATCCTAATATCTATGTTCTAAATTTGGCCACAAAACAATTGTGTGAAATCACTAATGATTGGGCTATTGACACTGAACCCGCTTGGTCGCCTGATGGAAAAATTCTTCTCTTTACTTCTAATCGTGATGGGACACCGCAAATTTATAAATACTCTTTCAACGATAATGCAATTACTCGCTTGACTTACCGAGGTGATTACAATGCGCGAGCGTCTTTTTTGCCGGATGGGAAATCGATTGTGATGATGCATCGAGAGAACGGCTTGTTTGGAATTGCGTATGAAGATTTAACAACAGGGCGATTGCAAATTTTAACCCAAAGTGGGGCAGATGAATCGCCGAGTTTGGCTCCGAATGGTAAGATGATCATTTATGCGACGGAATATGGAGGACAAGGAGTACTTGCGCAGGTTTCTATTAATGGACAAGTGAAATTGCGATTTCCCTCGAGAGAGGGAATTGTCCAAGAACCCGCGTGGTCCCCATTTTTAGGTTAATACCATAATTCGGAGTAGGAGAAGACAGAAGAAAATGGTGGGATCAACGACAGTTAGAGGAGTAAATATGCCCAAAAGATTCCAATGGACTATTTTGAGTATGGTGATACTCGGTTTGACGGCTTGTAAAAGCCACACTGCTTTTATGGATGGTGGAAGTGCAGCAACTGAGGTTGGAGACCGCGCTAAAACCTATGCGTTGGTAGGAGAATCTAGTTACCATGGTCAAGTGATGCAAGATTCGCAAGGTCGAATTATCAATCCCTTGCTTACGCCTGCTAATCAAACGTATTATTTCGATTTTGATAGTACGGCAGTGCGGGTTGTCGATCTTCAAACAATTCATATCCAGGCTAATTATTTAGCTATCCATCCGAAAGCAAAAGTTCGCCTTGAAGGTAATACTGATAACCGAGGCAGTCGAGAATACAACATCGGATTAGGTTGGCGCCGTGATCAGGCCATTGCTCGTATTTTCGAACAAGAAGGGGTAGCGCCATCACAGCTGGATATGGTCAGCTACGGAAAGGAGCATCCAGCGGTTTCGAGTAACAATGAATACGCATGGCGATTGAATCGACGAGTTAATTTGATTTATGAGGCTTATTGAGGATGAAAATAAAAATTTTGTATGTCCTAACGGGCTTAATTACCCTATTGTTAATAGAGGTCGTCGCGCTGGGTGATGCACCTGTTGTTGATATTACCCAGCAAGCTAGTGGCCAAAAGACTCCAGTGGAAATACCTACAACAGATACTGCTGAAAGCTCCAATGGGTCAGCTACTGAAATCACTCCTTCTGATCCTGTGGTTTCTTTACCTAGCAGCCGTTGACCGATAGTCAGCACATAGCTCGTCTAGAACAGCAAATGAATAACCTTATTAATATAAATCTGCCGCAGCAAATTACAGATCTACAACAGCAACTTGCTCAAGTGCGAGGTCAATTACAAGAGCAGCAGCGCGATTTACAATTGGTAAATAACCAACTGCGTAGTTTTTATAACGATCTTAACCAAAGAATAACGCAATTTAAAAATTTAAATAGTGATAGCTCAAATGATAATTCTTCTTCACAAAAAACTATCGGAAATTCGCTTTCTACTAATAATGCGAATATTCAATTACAAGACTCCACTGCTTATCAAACGGCGCTTAATTTTTTAACTAAAAATCAATATGATAAAGCTGAAGCTTCTTTTCAAAATTATTTGAATGATTATCCTAATGGAAATTATGTCGCTAATACCCATTATTGGCTCGGGGAAATCTATTTAGAACAGAAAGACAGAAAAAAAGCGGCGTTAGAGTTTCAAATAATTAAAAATAAATTCCCTAAATCAGAAAAAGTACTCGATGCTCAACTAAAGTTAGCCATTATTCATGCGGAAAATGGTCAAGTTGCTCAAGCTAAACAAGAATTAATGGAAATAAAAAAACAGCACCCCAGCTCAATGGTAGCGCAATTAGCCAGTATTCGTTTGCAGCAGTTGAAAGTGGCTAATTCACCATCAACGAACCCTTTATTGTGATGTGAACAAGCTTCGGATTGCCGAAATTTTTTATTCCTTACAGAGAGAAAAAAGAGTGTGAGAGATTACCCAGAGTTTTTATTCGGCCCTAACCCCGGGCTGCTCCGTTGTTCCTATTGTGATAGGTCCTATGCCTTTTTAGGAGGGAAATTTTTCTCTTGAAGAAGAGAATGCTTAAGGCTGCAGGCGCTTATTCAGTGTTCTATGTGACGATGACACGTTTACGGGGGGGAACCCTTGGCTCAGCCAAGTTGTTTCGCGTTATTGAAAGCATTATGTGATTTGGTTATAAAGTTTCTCTGGAAACGAGAGGGACGTTAGATATTTCTGCAGTAGATCCTCGGGTAATAAAAATTCTTGACGTTAAAACTCCTGGCTCTAATGAAACTTCTGAAACTTCCCGAAATAAATTTGAAAATTTTAATTACCTTTCCTCTGATGATCAGATTAAATTTGTTATATGCGATCGTCATGATTATGAATGGGCCAACAAGCTCGTATTCTGAAGTGTTATTTTCGCCTAGCGATGGCCAATTATAGATAATCAAACGATTAGTGGAGTGGATATTGAACGATAGTCTCTCAGTTTGCTTTCAACTGCAATTACGTAAATATATTATGGCAATATTCATGAAAGATAGCTAATTCTATTCTATTTTAAATTTAAAGATATTGATTCGTGCTGGTGGGAAATTAAGCTAAATATTTTTTTAGTTTTAATTTTTTTTAAATCGAACCTTCGATTCAAAGACACTGGAAAAAAAGCCATGAGTATATTGAATGTAATAACTTTTCGGCTTCAATAATTTTTCTTCACGAATTATTTTATTTTTTGTTTCCTCTGAAAGAATTAATAAAGGTAAACTCGAAACTATTGTGCCAATATTTTTCGATAAATCTCCCAGCAATGCGGATAAATTTTTAGCATTGCCATGGAGGATTTTAATTAAAGGAAATTTGCTTTTAAGCTTTTCTACTAAAATTTTGGAACTTTCAACGATAATGAGTCGGTGGTGGGGAATCCCACGTCGCAGCATGGCTTTAGTGATAGTGCCAGTTCCGGCCACAATCTCAAGGATGTAACCTTCGGAGAGTGGAACCATCGAAGCCACTCCGCGAGCAAGCCAGGGAGAGCTTGGTGTTACTGAACCTACTGTTCGTTGGGTTGCTGATTAAAATTCATCAGTAAATAGTTGAAATTATCGCATATCGCCCAGATTTAAGAAATAATAGTTATTTTAGTGCCGTCTCGTGACCGGGGGGTAGAGGTTTAATGATTTTGGAGAACTAACGGTTATTCTCAGACTCTGAATAAGTGTTATTAAAATCGAACTTTGGAGAGGACTTTCATGCGAATGGATAAATTTACGAGATTGTTTCAAACAGCATTAGCGGATGCCCAATCTTTAGCCGTGGGTCGAGACCAACAATTTATCGAGCCGGCCCATGTAATGAAAGTGTTGCTAGAGCAAGAACACGGCACTATTGCACCATTATTACAACAATCAGGTGTTAATTTGTTGCGGTTGATCGATGGGTTGGACAAGGCAATCGATAATTATCCTCAAGTTCAAGGTACGAGTGGAGAGGTTCATTTATCTCGGGAATTTGCACAAATTTTAACTTTAATGGATAAGTTGGCCCAACAAAACAAAGACCAATATATTTCTTCGGAATTGTTTATTCTAGCCGCGTTAGAGGCTAAAGGTCGATTGCGAGATCTTTTGATAGAAGCTGGTGCTGATAAAAAAACTATTGAAAAAAATATCAAAAACTTACGTGCTGGGGAACGTGTTACTGAACAAAATGCTGAAGCACAAAGACAAGCATTGGAAAAATATACTATTAATCTTACGGAAAAAGCTGAAATTGGAAAATTAGATCCCGTTATTGGTCGTGATGAAGAAATCCGTAGGACTATCCAAGTTTTACAGCGACGCACTAAAAATAATCCTGTGTTGATTGGAGAATCTGGTGTCGGTAAAACCGCCATTGTAGAAGGTTTAGCGCAGCGAATCGTCAATGGAGAAGTTCCAGAGGGTTTAAAAAATAAACGAATTTTAGTGTTGGATATGGGAGCGCTCATTGCAGGGGCAAAATTTCGCGGAGAATTTGAAGAACGGTTAAAAGCAGTATTGAAAGATTTAGCTAAACAGGGAAGGAGAATTATTCTATTTATTGATGAATTACATACTATGGTTAGCGCGGGTAAAGCAGAAGGAGCTATGGATGCTAGTAATATGTTAAAGCCAGCTTTAGCGCGGGGCGAGCTTCATTGCGTAGGTGCTACCACATTGGATGAGTATCGAAAATATATTGAGAAAGATGCTGCTTTAGAACGTCGTTTCCAAAAAGTACTGGTGAATGAATCTTCCACAGAGGATACTATCGCTATTTTGCGTGGCTTAAAAGAACGCTATGAAGTGCATCACGGTGTGGAGATAACAGATCCCGCCATAATTGCGGCAGCAACCTTATCACAACGTTACATTACTGATCGAAATTTACCTGATAAAGCCATTGACTTAATAGATGAAGCAGCAAGCCAAATTCGTATGGAGATGGATTCAAAGCCTGTCAAACTTGATCGGTTGGAACGCCGACTTATTCAATTGAAAATTGAGCGTGAAGCATTAAAAAAAGAGACAGACGAAGCATCCAGGAAGCGGTTAGGTGACTTGGAAAAGGAAATTAAAAACGTTGAAAAGAATATTCTGATTTAGAAGAAATATGGAAAAGTGAAAAAGCTGCTTTACACGGAACGCAACAAATCAAAGAAGAATTGGAGCAAGTGCGTATTGATTTAGAGGCAGCCGGTCGTGCAGTTGATTTGACGCGAATGTCTGAATTGCAGTATGGAATTATTCCTGAATTAGAAAAAAAATTAGCAGCTGCTTCTAAAAAAGAAGATCAATTTCGGGAGCATAAATTATTACGAAGTCGGGTAACAGAAGAAGAAGTAGCGGAAGTTGTGTCTAAATGGACCTATATTCCTGTTTCAAAAATCCTTCAAGGAGAGCGCAAAAAATTGTTGCATATGGAAGAAGTGCTTCATCAACGAGTAATTGGTCAGGATGAAGCGGTGAGTGCAGTTTCGAATGCTATCCGTCGTTCGCGTGCTGGATTATCTGATCCTAATCGACCTATCGGTTCTTTCCTATTTTTAGGTCCCACGGGTGTGGGTAAAACTGAATTATGTAAGGCACTAGCCGCTTTTCTCTTTGATACTAAAGAGGCTATGGTGCGCATTGATATGTCCGAATTTATGGAAAAACATTCCGTTGCTCGTTTGATTGGCGCTCCTCCGGGCTACGTTGGTTATGAAGAAGGAGGATACCTTACTGAGGCTGTCCGGCGTCGACCGTATTCCGTTATTTTGTTAGATGAGGTGGAGAAAGCGCATAATGATGTGTTTAATATTTTATTACAAGTTCTCGACGATGGACGATTAACCGATGGGCAGGGAAGGACAGTTGATTTTCGTAATACCGTTGTGGTAATGACTTCAAATCTCGGTTCTCAATTGATTCAGGAATTTGCTGGTGAAAGTTATGTAAAGATGAAGGAAGTTGTAATGGAGGTAGTTGCTCAGCATTTCCGCCCAGAATTTATTAACCGGATCGATGAAGCGGTTGTTTTTCATTCTTTAAAAGAAAACCAAATTCGCAATATTGCAGTGATTCAAATCGAGCGGATCAAAGCGCGTTTGAGAGAAAAAGATTATCAATTAACGATAAATAGTGAGGCTCTTGATTATTTAGCGAAACTGGGTTACGACCCAGTCTATGGTGCTCGACCTTTAAAACGAGTTTTACAAAACTATTTGGGAAACCCCCTTTCTCAAGCAATTTTAGAGGGGAAATTTGTGCCAGGCTCGACAATTAAAGTCGAGAGAAAGGATGATCAATTGACATTTGTTAAAGCATGATAATTTTAAATATTATTGCTGAGCTTTTCCT
This sequence comes from Coxiella-like endosymbiont of Rhipicephalus sanguineus, assembly GCF_018687865.1. Taxonomy (NCBI): domain Bacteria; kingdom Pseudomonadati; phylum Pseudomonadota; class Gammaproteobacteria; order Legionellales; family Coxiellaceae; species Coxiella-like endosymbiont of Rhipicephalus sanguineus. The sequence goes on from NZ_NIQB01000043.1 coordinate 6,453, forward strand.
TGGTGCGGGATTGCTTGGATATATTAGATTGCTTTTTAGTGTAGTTGCTCTAATAATTCGGATACAAGTGCACAGTCGTTTGATTAAATCGGAACTTCCTATTTTAATTATTAATTATGTCCCTTATGCTCGGAATTCTATTATGGAGTGATTATCTGTCTCGTAGAAGCAGTTCTTTTAATTTTTCTGCTAATCCGTTCATCTGTATTGGATGTCGCTCACGATGCTAAAAAAAACTAAGCATTCCACTTAAAGAAATATCGCCTCAGGCAAAACTTGAGAAGGCCACCATGACTATCGTAAAAAGTGTTTTTTTGTGGCTTGGGGGTAGCGTTATTATTTGTTAGTTCTGAACTTTTAGTAGATGGTGCTGTGAATGCGGCCTAATTATTTAGGAATTAGTGAGCTTGTCATTGGCTTAACTGTTGTGACAATTTGTACTTCTCTGCCGGAATTTGCGGCTACGTTGATGAGGGCATTGAAAAAAAAGAACATGACATTGCCATTGGCCGTATCGTTGGCTCTAACCTATTTAATTCGCTAGCTGTTATGGCGATGCCAGGCTCTTATCGCGCCTGCTCCAGTTTCATCGGCGGTTTTAGGCGTGATTATCCTGTTATGATTTATGATGATTTTTACTTTAGCCATTTCGCGCTGGGGTGGAATTGGGAGAGGATTTGGTATTTTATTTTTATTAGGGTTTTATTTTTATTAGGGTATGTAGGGTATTTAGTCCTGCTTATATCCAGTATTTAATGTAGAGGACTAACCGCCCCATCAACCGTTGACTTCGAGGACGCAACGTTTGCCAACTGTCTAATGAAACCTCACGAGAATTTTTGAGGTCTTCTAAAAATTGTTGTTCTAATGTTCTTTTCGCTTCCTTGGAATTGATATGAATATCTGCTTCTAAATCGTGAATTAGACTACGGTGATTGAGATTGCTTGAACCGATAACCATCCAGTCATCGATAATTAATGATTTCGCGTGCAACATCGAAGGCAGGTACTCAAAAATTCTTACTCCCGCCTTAAGCAAACTGTAATAAAAAGTAGAAGAGGCCCATGGCATCATGGCGACATCGGATTTCCGAGGTAATAAAATACGTACGTCGATCCCAGAGCGAGCAGAGTCTTTCAATCTTTTTAATAGAAAATTATCAGGAACAAAATATGCATTGGTAATCCAAATGCGGCGCGTGCAATTAGCCATTTTACGGAGTAAATTTTTATAAAGAATGCGTCGGCGGTGGCGAGTGTAATTGAGACGAATGAGGGATCTTTTCGAATTTGACGAAAAATTTCCCGCAAACGTTCTTTAATCGTGCGATGATACCAGGCTACATTAAATGCCTTGATTAATTCTTTTAAGTCAGTTCCGGTAAGGCGTACCGAAGTATCGCGCCAACCATCGCCCCCTTCTTCTGGCGACAGATGATATTTGCTGATATTAAGACTGCCAATATAGGCAATTTCTTTATCGATAATGCAGACTTTCCGATGATTGCGAAAATTAATTTTAGAATTAAATAAATCCATTTTATGAGAGAGGGTAATTTAACTATAGAACGACTCCAATCCCACAATTGCCAAGGAAACGGATGAAAAACTTTGGTTTTTACCCCTGCTTCTTCTAGAAAACGAGCAAAGTTTGTGCTCCATAAAGGGCTACCGGCACCATCGACCATTACCCGAACTTTAACTCCACGCTTTGCAGCTTCTGCTAGCTCGAGTGCAATCCGTTTCCCGAGTGTATCGTTGTGAAATAGATAGGTCTCTAAATCAATGGAATGTTTTGCTTTTACAATATCCGATAATAAGGCGTCAAAATGCTTCTGTCCCTCTGTAAAAACAGTTTCTTGGCGGTTTTTCGTTAAGCGACCTTGCAGATACCCTTTCCTCTGGCTATTCAATCGGAATCTTCCTCACAAATGCGTAAGTTATTAGCTTTGGCAAATTTTATTATAGACTCATAAAGCTCAGGATTGGATTGTTTGAGATGAGGGTCGACGATGACACATTTGTGGCCATCTTTAAGAGAAGGCTGTAGCAGGGGGGAGTATTGAATGCGGTGTTTATGTAAGGTAGAAAGCGTGCCACTCATGCGTTCGGCCCAATCGCTGGGTCGAAAGGGTTCACCTGATTCTGTCACTCCTTCAATGATTATTCTCGGCTTCTTATTTTTCATTGTATGGTCTATTGAATGACGCACTATAATGTGTGATATATTTAGGTGGCACATATTATAGTACTTTGACAAAATCTGCCAGGGGCAACCGTGACCGAAACCAAGCAACTTCGAGTTCGTGGCATCTATCTATTGCCAAACCTGTTTACGGTAGGTGCTATGTTTACAGGATTTTGTGCCATCGTAGCTGCCATGGAAGGTCGTTATGAAGCGGCCGCTATAGCCATTTTTGTTGCTCTTATTATGGATGGTTTGGATGGCCGAATTGCTCGTCTATTGGATGCCCAGAGCGAATTTGGAGCCCAGCTTGATAGTTTATCTGACATGATTGGTTTCGGCATTTCTCCAGCCTTGGTAGTTTATAGCTGGTCTCTGGCGATTATGGGCAAGCCGGGATGGTTGGCTGCATTCATTTATGCGGCTTGTACTGCTTTGCGTTTGGCACGATTTAACGTTCAGGCAAAAAAATCGACAAAAGTTATTTTCAGGGTCTTCCCACACCACCTGCGGCGGCATTGGTAGCGAGTATCGTATGGGTATGTAGTACTTATGATGTGGCAGGGGAATGCATTGCATTGCCCATGAGCATTGTGGTTATCTTATTGGGACTTCTAAAGGTGAGTACGATTCGTTATCGTAGTTTTAAAGACGTCAATTTACGCAATCGTGTTCCTTTTGTGGTGATCTTGGGAATAGTATTGATCCTTGCATTAATTGCCTTCGATCCACCCGATATTCTGCTCATTCTTTCTTTTCTCTATGTGATTTCTGGACCTATTGAAACCTTGTGGTCTTTGCGCAGATGTCGTCAGCAAAAAAAGAAACTAAAGGCTTCTAAGCACCCTCGCCAATGAATCAAGAGGCCATTGAAAAAATTATCCGAATGAGCCTTTAAGAAGACATCGGGACAGGAGATATCACTACTCAATTAATTTTACGCAATAAACTTGCCAGGGCCACTATTATTTTGTAGGAAAATGCTATCGTTTGTGGTATCCCCTGGTTTGAGATGGTTTATCAAAAAATAGATTCTGAAGTAAAAATAAATTGGAATTTAAATGAAGGAGATTTTATTGCGAGTGGCCAGTTGCTTGCGGGATTGACAGGAAAAGTTTGCTCAATTTTAACGGGCGAAAGGATAGCGCTTAATTGGTTGAAATCGTTATCGGGTACAGCGACTCTCGTCCATCGTTATGTAGAAAAATTACAAAATACTAAAGTCCAATTACTGGATACCAGTAAGACAATACCCGGACTGCGTTATGCGCAAAAATATGCTGTTCAATCATGGGTGGATGTAAAAATCATCGTATGAGTTTATATGATGCTTATCTCATTAAGGAAAATCATATTATGAGCTGTGGCTCTAATTGTTAAGGCCATTTAAAAAGCACAAAATTATCACCCCAAAAAAATCTATAGAAGTAGAAGTTGAAAATATGGATGAATTGCGAGAAGCGCTGGAAGCAAAATCAGATGTTATTATGCTCGATAATTTTGATATTGACAGTATTTTGATATTGACAGTATAAAAAAGCTGTTACTATAAATAATCATAAAACCAAACTTGAAGTTTCTGGAAATGTAAATTTGTAAGATATTTGTAAAATTTTTAAAACAGGTATTGATTTTATTTCTGTGGGCGCTTTAACTAAAGATCTTTTCGTAGTCGATTTCTCGATCTTAATTTAGTTGTATAAATAATTTTTGTAATTATTTTCACTCAAAATTTTGTGAAAAAAATTGTTGTAATAATTAAATTTTGAAAAAACAATTCGAATATTTAATTTAAATATTTAAAATATTTGCTATTTTCAACATTAAGAAAATTAATTTATTATCAAATATTGCTATAATTTTTTATTGATGAAGAATTTTATTCATTATTTAAATTATGTAGAGGTTTCTGGAGATGTATCTGAGGCTGATACGCCCTTTTCAGATTTAGACGTTGTAGTTTCAAATTATAAAATAGCAAAAAGAAAAAAGAACGGCTTAGCCGAAAGCGAATTTAAAGACGTTGTAGAGAACGTATCAGCCATTTGTGTTTAAAATCTTTTAAAAAACCCGACATTAATTTTAGATTTATCCAAGCATGAAAATTTAAGGGAAATTGTTTTTTCTAAAGAAGTTAAGGAGATGCTTAAATATAAACATTTTATGCTGTATATTTATTTAATTATATTAATCACTCTATTGCTGATGATAGTGCCAAATCTGTGTCTCAAATAAAGGATCTTTTAGATATCATTGAAAGCTATAAAACGATAAATAGTTTTAATTTTACTAAAAATCCAAGTGTAAGGAGGGAAATCCGTTAAACAAGTGATATTTGGACTGGGGTCGTTCAATAAACAAATTCCGGATGGGGACGCCCAGTTTTTTTAGAGGAAACTTGGTTGTCTTTCTTGGCTTTGTTAACCTTAATATTATTTTATTCTAAGAAAAGTGACTTACTTAATAAATCTTTCGATCTATTGGCTTATTTTTGTGAAAAAATCCTTGACAAAGAATCTACAAAAGAATCCTAATTGGAGGTGGTCTTCAGGAAAGACTACAGAGGTAATTTTTAGCCTATTAGAAAATATTATAGCTGAAGTGAGTAAATTCTATAAAAAAATTAATGAAAAATTTAAAGCCAAACAAGCATCTGCAAGCCGCTCTTCAGCTCTCCCAGAATAAAACTGAGCCACTTCTGGCTCAAACAAAAAAACCTCAGATACAATCGATGACGGCTGAAGTCCTTTCTAATGAGGAGACCGTAACTCCTCAACGGATTCGACTTGGGAAGCTCTCTATAACTTATATTTAAACTCCAAAAACTAGGGCAGCCAAAACCAGAGGCTCCTTCCAGCTCCTCGCCTTTGAATGAGAAACCTTCTCAGCCAACATCAAAACCGCAATCAACACCAGCTAATGTTGGTAAAGAGGCAGCTCGCGAAGTTCCCAACGCGAATTTTCCATCGACTCAATTGGAGCAATCAGCCAGCCAGCACAGCCACTGGTGGCACCCGTTAAGAAACCAATTGGTGGCGTGTTACTTTTCTCGGGTTATTCAGAGATCTCTACTTCATGCATTCAGATAGAGCATCAAGTCAGTCGACGGGGAGCTCTCTCTATCCTCAAAATCAATTTATGATGATTCATAGTTTGTCTTTTGATGCCAGCCAAAAGAATCGCATTCTGGAGAGCTTACTTCTTTTTTAAAAAAACTAAAAAGCAAGGGAATTATGAGATTTCGAAATTTTATTAACAACAATTTTAATTTAAATGAATTACACGCCAAATGGCTAGAATTAATTCGTTTAAAAGAAGAGAGCAGAAAGGATAAAAATAAAAAAGCCCTTGATAATATTTTAAAAAGTTTTAAATTAGCAATAGAATCTTTGCTTGATAGTAGACAGTTGCGACAGTTGCCATGTATATTTAGGGAAGTGTTTAAGCAAGAATATGATTATGGGGGAAGGCCTGATATAAAAGGAATTGATAGGTTGGTCTCTAATTTGTTTTCTACTGTGCATGTTCACCAATTGAAAGAGGAATTTGATGAAAATGTTCTGATGATTAGATAAAACCTTATCCAAATGGAGAAGAGTCTACAAATGGCGAAGACGGTTTTTCAAGAAGGGGTGCGCAATAGGAAATTGGATTTTTTGAGTTCTCTAAAAAGAGAAAAATTATGGCCAGATCTATCTGCCTTATTATGCTAAGGTTATCAAAAGAAACCTAGTTTGAGCTTCTGAGAAGAGGTGAACTAACTAACAAAAGTGGATCTATTTCCAATTTTTTGCAAACCTCATCGAGTATTTTTTTACTTCCAGTATGAATGTGAGGTAAAAAATCGGCATCTTCCACTGAGTTAAACCAGGTATTTGGATTTTTTAATAAAAGTTCATTGGCTTTTTGCGTATAGAATATACTACATTTAGGAATGGCGCGAGTCATTTACATAGTGAGGATGTGAGGATATCTGTGGTAAGAGGGGATTAAAATTCCGCCCTCGTCCATATGAATAACATTTAAATCCTCTTCTTCCATATCCGTGAGATATGGTTAGTGCATCAAAAGACGAATATTCGGTATTTATGCCGACGAGAAAAGCCACCGCGCCATCACCAAAAAAACTTCTATGATTGTTAATGTATCCCTTATTTGCTCAGCTTAGGTTTCGTCGGGCTTTATTTCTCGAAGACTACTGTAATGCTTTTTCTTAAAAGCGGGAACAAAACCCGTATGGCTTTCCGCTGCTAACAGCAAGATATATTTATTAGGAAAGGTTTTCAGATAATGTTGGACTACTTGAATCCCTTTTAAAAGGACGGAACAGCCCTGATCTTTCATATTGATGACATTGATATGAGGGAGAAGAAGCGGCAAGAGTTTTAAGAGCGTTTTGTAACCAAAGAAAGGTAAACGCCAATTTAGCTGTGTTGGTCATAGTAATCAATAAACAAATTTTCGAAGGATCGATATTACTAGAAGCCAGACATTTTTCTTATAGCTCGACTACCTATCTAGTTCTGAAGTGTTCGATGTTAATTTTTGCTCTGCTTCTCCTGTGAGGTTCTTTGATATAGCGAAAAGGAAGCGTTTCTTTTTTTAGAACAAAAGCGTGAGCTTATGCTAAGTGGCGTCCCCAAGGGGATTCGAACCCCTGTTACCGCCGTGAAAGGGCGATGTCCTAGGCCTCTAGACGATGGGGACTGGTTCGCTAAAAGCGATATAGAATTTTTGTCCCTTTTCACAAAGGGTTTTTTTCTGCGGACTTTTTTTTAGTATTTTCCTTTGTATTTTCCTAGTACTCCAAGTCGGGAGCAGAACTTGTTCTACAAAAGCGCGAAGAGAGAATTAAATTGAAGCTAAGCGGGATCGAACCGCATGACCTCTTGTATGCCATGTAAATACTGTCTCAGCTGAGCTACAGCGCTGCCAGGAATGGGCATTTTACGGACTCTTCTAGACTCTGTCAATATCTGTTTCGGGGAGAAGGTGGGTTCTAAAAAATAGAAAAGATTGTTCTAACAATCCTGCGGAAAGCTTTCATAATAGCAGTGAGCGTTACAGGGATTTATATTCTACTACTACCAGTATAGAATCTACTGCTACCAGTATAGAATTAGCTCCCTATTAACATCAGGAGCTTTGATGGAATTATTTTGTGTTCGCCATGGCCATGCTGAACAGCTGCTGAATCCTGCCGGTAAACGGCCGCTTACTCAAGAAGGAACCGACGAAGTAAGTAAGGTGGCTGCTTACTTGAAACATCGAGGAGTGCACGTCGTGCATCTTATGCATAGCGGGAAGTTACGAGCACAACAAAGTGCAGAAATTCTAGCCACGGCAGTGGCTGAAGGCCAGGCTATAGAAGTTTGTCCGTTATTAGGATCCGATCATCCTACAGTGCCCTTAATCAATCTCATTCAAGAATGGCATGATGACACAATGTTAGTGGGTCATATGCCTTTCATATCTCAGTTAGTTAGTGCTCTTATTTTAGGAAAAGATAGCTACAATATTCTTCGCTTCCCTCCGGGAACAGTTGTCTGTTTAGAGCGAATTGAAAATCATCGCTGGATACTTAATTGGGTAGTGCGCCCCGATTTGCTGCCCGATAGAGGAGATTAATTTTTGTTTCAGCTATACAGTTCTCTCCCTATTTTTTTAGTTTGCTCTTGACTATTTATTCAAGTGGACAAGTGGAATTCTCTGCCTTTGGCTCTCTGCTATTTATTTCTGGTTAAAAGTAGCGATTACACTTTTATCTCTAATTCATTTTATTTTTCAATCAGAAAACACTTTTCGTTGAATTTACTTACAGCTATTTCCACATTCGATCTCTCGAATCGTTATTAGCAGTTGACTTAAAGTCGGGGAAGATATATGTAACAGAATTGACGCATATTATTATGAGATATTTTATTTTTCTCAATTTTAGAAGGGTTATCACACATTGTGTTCACTATTTTTATTTCCTGATTCCGTTCCTGGATCCTCCTATGCCTACTTGGGTATGTTACTCGCTCTAAATCAGAGGGATATAAAATAGTATTTTTAGTGGAAAGATCGGTTTGCGGATAATCTTTATTACAATCTAAACCACGGCTCTCTTTACGCAAAAGCACACTTTTGATTATCAGGTTAGCAACGGTAGTAATATTCCGTAATTCAATGAATGATTTAGTGAGTGATTTTGAGAGGATGTCAGTTTGTTGCTTAATTTGTTGTAATTGCTTTTGCACATCATTGAACTCTGCATTGGTATGAATAATTCCTACATGATCCCACATGATTTTTCGCACGCGTTGGATAAGAAAATTTAAGGAGGTGCGTTCATCTGGTATTGCTGCAGAAGCAGAAACAAAAGGCAGAGGTTAATTTTCTCTAGCTTCCGGTTTTGTCCTGTTGCGTGAATAATGTAATGAATGGAGGACTTTTTTAATCGCTTGGGCACTTATTAGCTGCAAATACTACGTATTCTAATAAGGAGTTACTAGCCATACGATTAGCTCCATGTAGTCCTCGTAAAGGCAACTTCGCCGATGGCATCGGGTCTTTCGTCATATCTAAATCGAATTTGAGACACATGGAATAAATGGTGTGGGGGGGAGGCCTTTTTAATAAAATCGGCAGGATTGGGCTTATATCTAAACTATAGACACAATCCAGTTGGTTTTTCTGCAATATCACGGGAAGCCATTTCCGTCCGGCTTGTCATTAGCGGGCATAAAGCGATTACGATTCGGAAGCAATAAATAACCTCCTTCTCCCCGGACGACTTCAGAAATTAAATAATAATTGCCTAAAAGATGGTAAAAGACAAGTGGGATAGAATTGATTAAATTTTAAATTCGCTACGTGACATCCTGCTCGCCAAGCCATTGCTATTCCATCACCACTGGTGTAATTAGGATTACTGGTATCTAGATAGACAAAACTAGCGCCGCCGTTAGCAAGAACCATATAATGGGTGGTAAAAAGGTTAACCACAAATGTTTTTGGGCTTTATAAAACTAAGGCCCCTCTGCAGCTTTTCTTTTCAATAAGCAGATCTACCCCATATGATACGCCATATGACTAGTGAAACAATCGATATTGGGATAATTGATCACTTGTTCGGCTAGCGTTTTTACCACTACTGCTCCAGTCTTATCAGAAGCGCGGAAAATTTGGCGACGACTATGCCTCCTTCTTGAATTAGGTAATAACCTTTTTTTAGGATCGCTGGTAAATTGTACCCCTTGTTTAACCATTCGACTGCTGATTTAGCTTGAGATAAAGTAGGTAGCTCGGAGAACAGCAGGTTCGCATAAGCCACCTCCCGCATTTAGGGTATCTTGCACATGCAATTCAACACTATCCTCTGCTTCCTATAACCGCGGCAATCCTGCCTTGCGTATGAGGGGAAGAGCTAGCTGTAAGTACCTCTTCTTTACTAAGTGCCTCTTTACTAAGAAGGGCCACTTGGTCTTTATTGGCCAGGTTCAACGCCAGCGCTAAGCTTCCAGCTCCGCTGCCAATGATCAACACCTCATATGTAAGTCATAATTTACTAGCTTCATAAATTTTTCAGTATAGAGGACTATATCACGGCTTCTTATTTAAGGAATAGAGCTCACTTAAGCATTCAAATGAGCATGGAAACTTTGAATCATGTCAATGGAGGTATAAATTGATATCAATAATAAATTGATATCAATTTATAATATATATTATTTCCGTTCGAATGATAGAAATCGTCATGATGACGATATTTATTCATATTGTGGTTTATTGATAGTTTACTAATTTGGATAGGCTTTTATCGTTTGGCTATTATCTTATTTCATAATTATGCTGATATTTGGCGTTGTCTTATTTTAACTTCACATTACAAGTCCCTTACCCATTGAACTTTAAGGAGGAATTTCCTATGGCGCTATCTACTGTTATTAAAAAGTGTCTTTTTGTCACTTTAAATAGTTTGAAAATTTTAGGGATATCTTTGATACTTGCCACAGCGCTAGTTTTTCAGTTTTTTCCATGAGGTTCCTTGTTCTCTCTGTTTTTTGCAGCGAGTAGGCTTGCTTTATTAGCATCTGCGTGTGGGTTTGTTATTCAACTTCTGATTTCGCTTTCATCCCGCTCAATTGGCATCGGTTGAAGCTTTATTTACTTTATTTACTGCCTTTGTCTCTTTGCGTCAGGTGGCCTCCATGTAGTCCACAGGATCGGGCACTATGCCACTCCCTTATTAGGCCTTCATTTTTACACATAGTCTTTCATTTTATTGATAGGAATTAGTATTTATACTATCGTCCTTCTTAGTTTTGGAGGGCAATACGAAGGGAGTTATCTCAAAACTCGGTTCTGGAAATGGATCTGCCATAGCTTATTTGCATTACTAACGGCCGTTATACCTAAATTAATGCTGTAAACACATTTTTAGAATGTGGACTTAAGATTTGTTCCGAAAATCCTGCCATTTATTTGGAACTATAATTTTCGTGATGGGCTGTCACAACCGAAGCTACACAGGCTGTTAATTTCTTCCCCATAGGGATGTCCAGAAACTCATTAGGTCCATGTGCGTTAGATTTAGGCCCCAGAAGACCTGTAATCATAAATTGGGCGTTTGGGAACATTTTGCCTAACATGCCCATAAAGGGAATGGTTCCCCCTTCGCTAAAATAAGCAGCTGGATTGCCGAAGAATTGGTGAGAGGCAGTTTGATTAGCAACACCAAGCCAATCGCTTAAGGGAGGAGCCATCCAACCACTTGAAGCGGCCTCAGGAGAAAAGGATATCTTTGCATTGTAAGGAGGGTCTCTTTCTAGGACATTCTTTAATACAGCTGAGGCTTTTTTGGCGTCAATGATTGGAGGAAGTCGCATAGAGAGAATTACTTTTAAATAAGGTATGGTAACATTTCCTGCATTGGCAACGTGAGGTAAACCGTCGAGTCCCGTCACGCTGAGTTGAGGACGCCAAGTTCCATTTAATAATAATTCCGTAACATCAAGGGTCACTGGCTCCACGCCCGGTAAAAATGGCAGTTTGCCTTGAATAGTCCCATTTCCCAGCATCTGGGCGGCTTTTTTTATCTGCTCTTTATATTGATTGGGTATGGGAACTTTTAATTCTTCCAAAATCACTCTTCCGGTAGTGCTGTCTTCAATTCGATCTAGAAGTTGGCGCAGGATAGAAAAAGGCGAAGGGACGATACCACTTCCAGCTCCTGAATGAATACCATTTTCCAATACTTCAATTTTTAATTCACCTCCTACGAGTCCTCGGAGTGAAGTGGTGCACCACAGCTGATCATAATTGATGCAACTGCTATCTAAGCAAATCACTAGAGTAGGATTTCCAATGCGGTTGTTTAAATACTCAAGATAAGCAGACAGATCAATACTGCCGCTTTCTTCGGATCCTTCGATGATCACGACACATCGTGCATGGGGAATTTGATAACGTTGTAAGGTAGCAATGACCGTAAGTGAGGCAAATACTGCGTATCCATCATCGGCGCCTCCGCGGCCATATAATCTATTTCCTTTCAACACGGGTTTCCAAGGTCCAAGGTCTTCATCCCACCCTGCCATTTCAGGTTGCTTATCCATATGACCATAAAGCAATACGGTTTCATCTAAGGTGCCAGGAATTTCAATAAACAATAAAGGGGTTCGTCCTGGCAACTCTACTACTTCTAGTTGCATCCCCTGAATAGATTGTTGCTGACACCAATCCACTAGAAGTGTCATAGCTTTATCCATATAGCCATTTTCTTTCCAGTTAGCATCGTAATAAACTGATTTATTAGGAATTTTAATATATTCTATTAATTGAGGGATGATGCTGTTATCCCAAGTATCGGAAATAGTTTGATAGATTTCGTGGGCGTAATTTTCGAAGCGATTATTGCTCATCTGAGTTCCTAGCTAATAGGGTGAACATAATAAAGGAAAGAATACGATAACTGCAAGGTTAGAGGGGGGGGTCCCGTTCTAGAAGAACGATTAGCCACATTATTAAGATAGACGAGTAAACGTAGAAGCTGCTCTGTTAAGAGCAAGACAACAAAAGAGAGTCGAATCCAAGTGGGATCAATATTAAAATAATGAGCTACCCCCCCGCATACGCCTGCGATAATTCGGTCGGTTCTGGAGCGATAGAGTTGTTTTTTAGGTACTGTGGATTGTTGCCCATATCAGAATAATAGCAGATTAAAATTTTTTATTCTTAACACTAATTGCTTTAAATCCCACGTCTTGAGAAATTTATAGGCTCTTGCTAACTTACTAATTTGGCGCCGATTTGAGCCTCAGCCTGTAGGCCCTTCAATAAATATAGCTAAAGTAGGAGCATACCCTAAAAAAAGCCTCGCACTTCCTTACTTTAGCTCACTTTAATAGTTAGAGTGGCATGATTGAATTACGGAATGACAAAAACGTATAATGAGTGAGCCAACACAAGTGCCTTTCTCTGCATTGAAGGATGTCAATTTTAGTCAATTTTACATGTAGGGGTTGCCGAGATTGTATGCGTTAATTGGAAAAAGTGGTGCAGATAAAAGCAACTTAATTTGCTGCCTTTAATTTATTGGAACGGTCTGAAAAGGGTTCTATTATATTGTGGATGGCGAAAATCTCACTTTATTTTCGGAGAAAGCATTGCGGCGGATGCGTCATCAAATAGATATGATTTTTTTAGCATTTTAATCTGTTAAATACTCGAACGATATTCAAAACGTAGCATTTCCACTACTACAACTCATCGGAAAAAGTAAAACCGAATAAAAAAGTGGTTCTTCCTTTGTTGGAATTAAGATGAAATGACTTCGGTGCCCAATCCTGAAACCACACATTCTATTTTGGAACTTATTAAACAAGTTAATCGCGAATCGAAGTTGTTGATACTTCTAATCACACATGAAATGGAAATTATTAAAACTGTTGCTCAACGAGTGGCTGTATTAGACCCAAGGAAGAATTGTAGAAGAAAGCGATATTGTAACTTTGATATTGTAACTTTATTTAAGTGACCGAAAACTGAAATCGCGAAAAAAATTCACTCATTCTTTAATTAAAATCAAACTTCCTGAAATTTACATACCCGGGTACAGAAAGAGCCCATTCTAGAGGGGTATGCTTTGCTACGAATCAACTAAATATCCTTCAAGCTAATTTAGAATTTTTTTGGGGCAATTCTATTGGAATGATGTTAATTTCTGTACGAAATAATGAAGAAATATTTTCACAGGGCATTGCTTACCTCAAAAATAAAGGTTTAGAAGTTGAGATTTTTGGTTATGTCAGTGCAGATAATTGGCGCTATTCTTAATGCCATTTGGCAAACGATTGAGATGGTAATTATACCTTCTTTAACTTTTTTAAATCGTTTTTTTTGTTGGCAGTAATTAACGCTATATATTCGGTTCCTTTCATTATTTTTATGATAGCGATTATTCATTTTACGCGATTTCTTGTAGGCACTTATATATTGATTGGCACGACAGCGGCTATTGTCCCATTAAGGCTTATGTGCCATTCTTTTTTTTGCTCGACTGACAGAAACGGTTTTACAAGAAGTCCCTATATGGCTTAGTTGAAGCCAGCCAATCTATGGGTGCTTCGCCGTTACAAATTATTTTGAAGTCTAGTTTCTAGAAGCACTGCCCACTTTAATTTTAATTCGGGGACACATTAACGGCAGTGACCGTAGTGGGTTATTCTGAAATGGCAGGTGCTATTGGTGGATGAGGATTAGGAGATTTAACAATCCGTTATGGATATGAACGATTTGATATTCGTGTAATGATAGTAAGCATCTTAGTGTTTAATTATTTTAATGCAATTTTTGCAATATCTCGGAGATGCTATTGCACGAAGACTTTCACATTATAAATAATTAAGAATTAAGAATTAAGAATTAAGGGTAAAAAATGTTAAAAAATGACTATTATCTTGATAACGACTCTCATTATTTTGGGAGTCGCAGGGTACCACCAAAAAGAAGCGAAAGATACGATTCGCGTAGGAACTATTTCGGGTCCCGAAACTGAGTTGATGGAAACAGGCAAAGAAGTGGCATTAAAGAAGTATGGTTTGCACGTCATTATTGTTAAATTTTCCGACTATAATATTCTCAAATGAAGCGCTGACATATGAAAGTTTAGATGCCAATATGTTCCAACATATTTCCTAATTTAAAAGTACAAGTCCAGGTTCAGGGTTATAAAATCCAATTGGAAAAACCTTCGTGTATCCCATGTGATTATATTCCAATAAAATCAAAGACTTATCTCAGATAAAACCCGTGACAAGGTCACAATTTCCAAGGATCCGAGCAACGAAGCTCGAGCGTCCTTCCAACC
>NZ_NIQB01000044.1:0-503 GCF_018687865.1 Coxiella-like endosymbiont of Rhipicephalus sanguineus
TAGCGATTAAATAAACGGTAGCGATTAAACCGGTCCAATGAAGAACATATGCCAAGCATTACAGGAAAAATCTTATCATGACGCCGCAGGTACCGTACAAGCCACGCACAAAGTTATTGTGTAGATCCCCCCAAGCACAATTACGCACATGAATATCCAAAGCATTATATATTGAATTTCCATTATGACCAGACGACTGGCAAAAGCAAGAAATCAGCATGCCTAAACTAACAATTAACCGTGCTTTCCATCGCTGTCCCGATTTGGATGGGAGTTGAAGGGGGGGGCTTTTCAACAGTGGGTTGCTTCTGAGCATCTCCTTAAAAAGTACGCTACTTGATCGCCAGATTGTTGTCTAAGCTATCACCTTTTTAAAATCCACAATGAAGATCCTTAATTGAGCAGCCAACTGTCCAAAATCACTAAACCTCAGAGATTCTAAGAATAACGGTCTCGCGTATAGAGGTGACAAAATTGGTAAATTATGATATAAGGGCCGGTTT
>NZ_NIQB01000045.1:0-703 GCF_018687865.1 Coxiella-like endosymbiont of Rhipicephalus sanguineus
CATGGATGAAGAAAGGCCATTTATTTGTTTTTCAACGAGCGGAGGAGCTCGAATGCAGGAAGGGCTCTTTTCCTTGTTTCAAATGGCTAAGACGGGTGCTGTATTGGCACAGTTAGCTAAACAGCAAATTCCATTTGTTTCAGTATTATCAGACCCCACTATGGGAGGGGTTTCTGCCAGCTTAGCCATGTTAGGTGACATTATCATTGCCGAACCTAATGCATTGATTGGATTTTCGGGCCCCCGCGTAATTGAGCAAACCATTCGAGAAACCCTCCCGGAAGGATTTCAACGCAGCGAATTTTTATTAGAGCATGGGGCCATTGATATGGTAGTGGATCGTCGTGAATTGAGACTGACCGTAGCATCTCTAATTGCCAAATTAACCCACCGACCTCAGCCGAATGTGGAACCCATAGAAACAATTTAATTTAAACCTCTGTCTAAACCTCTGTGGATTAATTGTCAGAATTCACCTGATGCAAGTATAGTAATTAGGGCTCCCCAAACAGGAGAAGTAAAATGATGACTCCGCGAGATATGAACGATTGGCTGGATTATATTAATACACTTCATTGTCGTGAAATTGATTTAGGTTTATCGCGCGTTATCCATGTGGCAAAAAAATAGGGTTGACTACTTTTCCATGCCCCGTCATCACCGTAGCAGGAACAAATGGGAAAGGGTCTGTAGTTAAATCCCT
>NZ_NIQB01000046.1:0-1002 GCF_018687865.1 Coxiella-like endosymbiont of Rhipicephalus sanguineus
CGGATCAGTACTATGGTTCTCTCGTAATCTCAGAGAGTTGTTCTCATAATCTCATTTTTTATTGGTATAATGAGAATGATAGCGGATGGAGTAAATAATGAGATTAGCGCAAGGTTTATATGCATTATTTGCAACTTTAAATCAGAGTTTTAATTAAACCATACTTTACTAATTATGGTGTTAGGCTATAAAAGAACTTGCTGGTGGTAATTATGTAAATAGTGAAGGTTTGAGAGGAAATAGGGAAAAACACGATTGGTCTCGTTATTGTGATTCTGTTAAAGCGTACTGTACGTGGAATGGTATTACGATTAAAGAAGATTCTTCTGGGGATACGACGGGGAGATTGGGTACAAGATTATGAATTTTCTCGAGCAGGGTGCAGGGTATGCTCCTGAAGTTATGTTCTATGCAATGAGGCAAGTGATTTCCAAAATAGTGGATGGGCTAGCTAGCGGCCAAACAATAGAAGAACTTATTGCGGATTATACTGAGAAAGTTAAACGCTATTGTAGCGAATGGGATTCGTATTGAGAGATAGGATGAATAAGGTGTTATTAGTCATTTAGATCAGTTTACTTTTTTCGAGAAGATAAGGATGAGGAGGGGATGAGATATGTCAAAGAGAAAGTTATTTAGGCTATATCAGAGAACGTTTGGGAATAGTTAGCTTGCTAGCGAATTTGAAAACAGGCTCTTGGCGATAGATGGCGAGCCAAGATCCGCAGAGACCCATAAAAATTGAAAAAAAGAGTATTTCGAAGCCGACTTGGACTGGACGCTCGTGCCGCTTATATAGGAAATGGTTATTGTAAGTAGCTGCCAAATGTTCAACGGGGGAGGCAACTGCCCACAACATTAAACTATAACAATAAGCCATGCGAGAAAACCACCAGATAAGCTATAAAAGAAACCACGATAAGGCAAAAGACGGCGAATGAAGCTAGGCGTAGTTTCCACTAATTTGAGAATAATAATTTCTTGGTGATGGCTCTCTGTCGT
>NZ_NIQB01000047.1:0-654 GCF_018687865.1 Coxiella-like endosymbiont of Rhipicephalus sanguineus
TAGGATACCAAAGAGCGTAGGATACCAAAGAGCATAGATAAGGAGAGAGGAGTTGATTATCCCTGATTTCCAGACTCTGGAGGTTGCTCCGTGCAGGAGTTGCAAGGAGAGGGGGTTGGGGGAATAAAGCAGTCGATGGCACGGAGCGAATTGGGCGTTGTGCATGGTGATAGCGGCTTGTTGGGCCACGAGGGTGAGGAAATGAAGCTGCTTGGGAAATAAAGGCTTGGCTTAAGGAATGATGCTCAGCATAGAGGGAGGGGCGCGATGGAGTGTTTTTTTAAAACGGATGGGAAGGGGCGATAGTGGATAAGGGATAAGGTGGAAAACACTCGAGGAGGGGGGGATTGCTGTCCTCCCCGGTAAAATTGAGGGGCTCGGATTTTCTGAAGGCACGATGGATAAAGTCAAGGGAGAAATCGGTTGCGCTTTTGAGGGGTTGGGTGTTTAGGGTTGAGACTTTGCGCTCGGCCTAGTCGTATTCTCCTTGGATGAATCAGGTGGAATGTTCGTGAAGAAGGAAGACGAGGCGATCGGCGGGGATATGATGGATGAGAAGCGGTTAAGAATTTGGCGATGAGGGTGGGGAGTGTGGTTTCAGCCGCGATAGCGTTACTGATTTTGAGGAGGTTATCGAAATTGATGACACGGGAA
>NZ_NIQB01000048.1:0-8074 GCF_018687865.1 Coxiella-like endosymbiont of Rhipicephalus sanguineus
GGGGAATATTCCAATCTCGTGGAGGCGAAACCCACGAATTCTAAAACACTATTTTTATGTATTTTAGACGAATATGGCTATTATGTTGTAGGAGGGTTTGCTGTAGTTCCAGCACAGGCCTATTCGTTGGGTTTTTCGATTGGTGTTTTCCGGACAAGATTTGCCAGATTTCCAAAAAGCTTCTAAAGAAGAAGCTGTATCGATTTGTACTAAAGTCTGTATGAAGCTTGAAGCCCCTACCCTTGAAGACCCCTACCGAAATCTAGGATTTCTTCATAAGATCAGCTGGCGAATTTTATGTGACGTATCTTGAAAGTTTCAGGTCGATTAAGGAAAGTAGCGTATTGGATACTTATCAAGATTCTAAAGGTGCTCATATAGAAAAACGGGTGCGGATCGACTTATTGGATTTAAAGGAACAACGCCAGGGGAAGCACACTTTTTCTTTAAATCAAAAATCGTTTGTGAAAAGTTTTTTTATTCAGATCCTAAACCCTCAAAAAATCTAAGGCTTAATCATTTTCTTAAAGTAGATGGGCCTAGCGATTCCGATGCTAAGAAATTAATAAAAAGTTTTGAGTATTTTGAAAAATTAGCCGGGAAAAAATTACATTTGCTAATATAGAAGCCAGTAATAAAGAAGTAGAACAAGTTTCACAAGCTTTTAATGACAATGCTGTGTTAACGCCTTTGGATTGCTCACTACTGGCCTTACGAAGATTCTTTAAGGAAACAGATATTCTCACAGATTTCTTACAAGAATTAACAGGTACAGAACAAGAAATAGATTATTTAAATCTTTTTACACCCTTGCATTTATCGGAGCACCTGGAAGGGCTCGTTATTACTAGTGATTTAAGTGAATTTAGAAAACCAATCCTCGATCGTGGCTGCTGTCGTGATCAAATTGAATATATTCAACGCTTGTGTAAGTAATAAAAGTAGCCAACAGGCAATGAATATTGCAATTGAGATAATTGGTGATATGGAGAAAGGGACGTAATACCCTCCCAAAATTAGGTTTCACGAGGATGGCAGTGATGTTTCGAAGGAGGTGCGGGAAATGATTTAAGCTATTTCTTTGAAGAAAAAAGAAGTAGTAGAAAAAAAGCCATCAGAATAAATTTAAAATTTAAAGAGTTATTGAAGGTAGCGGAGTGAATATATTAAAAATTAATCGATTAAGACAATTTCTATTTTCCTTTTTTGTTATTTCGTTAGTGGGTTTGTCGGATGTCCTACGTGTACCGCCGTATCCTCAGAAAGAGTTATCCCCATCCCCCAACCTTCATTGTCAGAGTAGAGATTCGTGCTCATTACATTAATCAACTGCGTGAGAATGGCGTGTAGGTTAATAAAATTAGGGGAAATTTTAGAATTTGTTTTGTTAAGTGATTATTTATTTAACCCTAATTCCGTGAATATTCCGAAGTGATTATTGTCAAGTCTTAAAAACCGTCGCAGCATTAATAAATACCTACGATAAAGTCATTCTAAAAATAGCTGCTTATACTGATAATGTAGGCAACATTCAAAGACAACAGGCACTAATTACACGTCAAGCTCAGGTCGTGGCCAGTTTTCTTTGAGCTCGAGGGATTAATGCTCGTTTAATTTATGCTCAAGGCTACAATCCCCAAAATGCTGTCGATTGGAATGGTAGTTTTCGAGGTCGCCATAACAATCGACAAGTTGAAATTGATTTTAGGTTTTATCCCAAATACATACCTTCTATCTAGAAGCAAAAATAATATTAGATAAAGAACAACTAGCTTTACAAAAAAATAATCTTTATCGCGATAATTATCGGCGCTTAATGAGTTATTTGATAACTATGGTCATTATTGGGCTGGGTTTATTAGCTGTTTTAAGTTGTCAAATTATGACAACAGAAAAGACCACTTATTATGCAACAACCACCACAGGACGAATTATTTCTTTACAGTCTTTGGACATGCCTGTAGTGACCAAAACACGTATTTACTCCAATGGGCAGCATTGGCAGCGCATGTGGCTTATAAAAGTGGTACCATCGTATTTTACAGGTGATGGTTGGGATTCTTTAATGGACACCATGAAATGATCGAATGTTATTGATTCTTTGACTCAGAATAAATTATTTATGGCAGCGATGGTTGATGGGCCTCCGGTTATTTTAGATCAAGATATTGTTCATGGCCTATACCTGGCGCATGCAATTACCGCTGCTCATAATTTATACCAGTGCTAATGAAGAACGAAAAGCACATTTTGCTGTTACGATGGATATTGTTCGGGTATCCGTAATTGATGCTGTTAAGAATATTCAAATTAATAAGTTTAGTGTAGTCATAGAATAGTTATGGCGGAAAAAGCGACGGATTACAATTAGTCATTTTGTAAAATGCCTTTTATCGCTATAATTATCGTGGAGCGCTAATTGCTTTATTATTTATAGTGATAATTAATTGTGTATTAAGATTTATGATTTTTTTATAAATAGATCCATCCGCCTCAACCAACTTATTTCGCCACTACAGTCGATAGGCGAATTATCATGCTGCCATCCGCTAAACGATTCAGTTTTGCTTGGATTTTGTTCTGCAATGGGCGACAGATGCAGTGCGAAAAGCCTTTAGCTTGGATTATGTGCGTTGGTGGGAACAACTGAAGGACGCTTCCAATAATTTCACACCCGATGGGTGGAAGTGATTTTTGAGTAGTTTAAAAAAAGTATTAATAATTTAAAAACGTTAGTGGATTTAAAAATGGTTTCTAATGTGATGCTCACAGGCGGGCCCACTATAGTTTGAAAAGAAGTAGTAGGTGGTCATTTTGCTTGGAACATTAAAATGTCTTATTAAAATGTCTTTATTAGTAAGTTACCTGAACGAAGGACATATCATTACCATGCCTATGGAGGTAACCCTGATTGTAGTCCAGATGCCGGCTCAGAATTATCTGCAGCGGGTCGCAATTAACAATTTTTTAGCTCAGACAGTCAATCCAAATGTGCTGACTACGGAATGAGATGGATAAAATTAATGAATCTTGATAAAGAAGAAGTGAGAAAATAGTGGTTCAAAAAAATTTAATAGGTTTACTAGGTTCTTGCATTTGCTTGAATATTATTCCTGTTTTAGCTAATTATAATTATGGTATTACCTCTTATAAGCTATGAATTCTGCCCTGAATACGTCTGATGCTTCGCAAGCAACTGAGAATAACTACAATAAAAATCAACAGGCACTTATCGATGTCTTATTAAATAAGGCCCGTGCAAATAGTAATACTAACAACAACACTGTTAATAATAATCAAAATGATTCTTCCTCAACTGCGATGGTACAAAATCCCGGTCTTAGTGATTAAGCATTTGCCAAGGCCATCTGTAACATGATGTCGCTTTTACTGGAAGGAATTTGCACTGTATTATTTATTTGACCAAAGTCAGCAAGTGGCAGTCGCTTCGCCAGATATATCCCCCGAAGCCGACTTCAGCATCTGTGATTGTTAATTTATCGCCAGAAGCAACTTTGCCCGTTATTCGTTTGTCCTCAGGTTTTGTGACATCATTGGTATTTTTAGATTCCACAGGCGCTCCTTGGCCAATTCAAGCATATGATTTGGGAGATCCAAACAGCTTTAACATTCAATGGAATAAAAAAGATAACACCTTATTAGTTCCAGGAACTCAGTCATTATAAATCCCGAAATTTAACTGTAATGTTGCAAGGTTTGGATACGCTGGTGATATTAACTTTGATACCAGGGCAATGATCCGTTGATTATCGCGTTAATTTGCGAGTACCTGAAATTGGTCTGAATGCTAACCCTGTTTTAGGTGGATTGTCAGTCACAGAAAGTTCCGAATTATTAGAGGTTTTGAATGGTGTCCCGCCCCGCGGATAGTAAGTCTTTAATCATCACTGGTGGTGGAAGCGACTGTCAAGCGTGGCTGATTAAGGGGCATCTTTTTTTACGAATTTGGTTAACAGTTTTATCGCCGGGATGGATTTCAACGATGAGTAGTTCAGACGGAACACATACGTATGAGTTGCAGATACCACCCCATTGTACTTGTTTCGCAACGGGGTCAATTAGTTAAATTAATGATTGAAGGATTATAAGATATCAGAGTTTTTTAAAAAAATTTTACAAAGTGCGAAGTTCCGAGTAATTTCAACAGCAGTGGTAGTAGTAGTTGTCATTGCTGTGATTGCGGTATCGCATGAAAAAGCAACAGAAAATGCATTCGAAAGCGCAGCAATAGTTGCTTCACCACCCGCTATCCAATCAATTCCAGGCGTAGGGAATCCTTTACCCACTTTTTGAGCTTCACATATGTGAAAGCTCAAAATTTGCAAAACGCATTACAGGCCAACGATACTCGACTCGGAAAAAGGCAACCAGTTTTGTGCCCACCATCACGCGGCAAAGCTTTATTGGATCTCCCGAGCAATTTAAGCAAAATCAATCTCCCACCACCGCATCTTAGCCTGAAAAGAGGGGTATCCTATTAAAAAAGTGGTTTATCTTTGATAAACCCAATCTGCTAATTATGCTGTAGAGAATTTAAAATTAGTTCGCAATGCTGGGGTTACCGCTGAAGAATTAGTCTGTCAATCTTGTTTCTGTCCCTCTTTGCGATTAGCGTCATATGCAGCAGGGGAATTAAAAGATGTAGGCTATTTAGTTGAAGAATTACAAAAATTAAGAATTATTGTTATACACTCGGACAGGAACAAGCTGAAAAGGGAATGCACAAGGAGCTTTTGGCAGAAATACTTGAAAACAAAAATGAGGAGCGTCGACAAAAAAATAAACACTGCTTTTCGTTTTATATTAGAAACCCATATAATGTCGAAAAAGATAGGCTGAGTAACAGAAGTTCTCTAAGAGCTTTGGTAAATTGGTTATATCTCAAAAGAAATGGTTCTATTCTATTTGATATTATCGTCTTCTCACCCTCTTTGTATTTTACAGATGAAAAATTGTATTTGTTGAGAGAGAGTATAAATACGTTTTTTGTCTGCTAGCGTTATTCGAGCAGCTTATGAAGAGACATCAGGAGGGAATTTTTTAAAAGAAAAGGAAAAAGTACTTCAAGCTTACCAAGCAGAAAATTAAAAAGATGAACTTATCATCCCATATGTTAAAAAAAGAATTAGCTATTTTGATCGCAAAGATTCAATGGTGAAAAAGATATTTCGGATTTTGAATACAATAGCTTTTTCAATGGCCTTCCCACTAAAGATTTATCATTCTTTAGTGTTAAATGGCGAAGAGTTGTCAACAACCATTATCGCTGATGCTATCCACATTACTGCCGAATGTTAGCAGAAAAAGTAAACTCTCCTGCAACCAAAACAATAAAGACTACAGCTGAATTTTGGAATGCAACAATTTTATTCGAAATTTCTGACAAATTAAGAGAAATAGATTTAATGGCTGAGGCTCCAGACGTTCGAATAGCAAAAGAGCTTTTTTTTAGCTGCATATGAAGAATGCCAAAGAGGGCTTTCTAAAAACTCACGAAAATTAGCAGAAATTAAATATTATGGCACTAAAATCCAAGCTCATTTGCCTACCCTCGTTTCTGAGAAGTTAATTCCTTGCAGATTAAAGGGATTCGATAGAACAATTTCCTTTTATGAAGCAGCAGCGAAAGGGGAAATACTTTTAGACGAACAGATCAGAGTTTAGGGACGTTATATATTAGGTAAAGGAATTAGGGTTAGTGGTGATGCCAAGGTATCTATGTTTTTATTTCTAAATCAGGGTCATTTTTGTTGGCTTTATAAGGGAATTCACGAAGATCCTTACGCGAGAACACTTTCTAAGATAATACAAGAGAATAATTGCTATGAAAATTTAATGTTGCATCATGGTGAAATTTTAGATCGTTTTAATCCTCGAAATAATTTGTCGAAAATAGACCTTCACCCCAAATAATAGATCGCTGGCTTTGTTGGACATATTTCAATCACGACCCAGTGGTGGCTGCTATTTGTCGAACTAAGACTCATGTTAATCGGTTATAAAACGAATTTAATGTTGTGCCTATCGATAAAGCAAAAAATTGTAAAGAAGAATTCTTGGCGTAGGTTGTTCAGATTGCCGAAAAATTTTAACTAAAAAATGGAGATTTAAGAGAATACCTTCAAGGTTCTATGCGGTTTGCAATAGTGACAGCGCATAAAGCAATAGGAATGTCCTTTTTTTTGTAAGTTTGTGTAAGGAAGGAAAGTTATCTTGTTTTCCTTCTGAGAGCAGAGAAATGCTGTAAAGACGAACAGGCATTAAAAGAGGTTTGTTATCAGAGCACAAAGAAAATCTTGGCGGATTTAGTAAAAATTCAGGTAAATCCTTCTGTGGCTGTAGCGGAAAGAAGAGGAGAAATTGGAACTTAACTTCGGCTAATAATTAAAATTATAGGTAGCTCTGGATACGACTTAAAAATGTCCCTTTCCCTCCCTCCGCGCGGACAACAATATCTCTCTCTTTCTATGTTTGTCATATACAGAGAGACAGAACAAGATTCTCGGGCTTAATTTTTCCCTAATATTGGAGTGTTAAAATAATTCTGTAAACTTAAATGTGGAATAATTTTTATAGATTTTTTGTGTAAAGAGCTTGGGTCGCTCTTACAAGGGTGTACCAATAAGAAACAGCGTTTGGAATTTTTAAAAACCTTATTAAAGGTTCTAGAACCCGTTTTTGAAAAAAACAAAAACTTTGTTGTTGGAGCAGATGAGCTCGTTAATCAACTGAGCCAACACTTAATATCAAATTTATCCAGGCTTAATCTGCTTGCGCTAGGAGACGACATTCATTTTAATCGATTCGCAGAAGAGCTCGTTATCTATGCGGATAAATATGGCGACGGCAGTGAAAGACAATACAAAGCCATTAGTAGTATCATCGCTTTACAATATTCACTGAACGAAATTTGTCGGCGGCAATTGAGCAAACTATAACGTTCCTATTTAGATCATTTAGATAGAATTTGGAATAAAAAATCTGCTGTAATTCTACAATTACATGCCTCTTCGAATCCAGGATTTGAGATGAGATCTTTCATCAGAATAAAGGGCTTAGGAGTAATTTGCGTCAGAAAAATATTTCTTTGTATCTGGTTTTAGAGAAACGGCAAATTGCTCATCGCTTGCATTAAACCTTCCAAGAATTACCTGACTAGAAATTGAGCAGTTTTTATACCAGCTTTTATTATCAAAAGAATCGGCGAGTCCTCTCTCAAAAGCGAGACAGTAAAAATAGATTAGCCGTTGTCTGGCTGCTGATTATTGGGTATGCATTAGGGGATTGCGCCAGGCGTAGTATTATATCGCTATTAGTCGCTTTACCTTTAGCTGTCTACTCTCTCGCTACTTTTCGTCACGAGGGCCGTGGAAATTTTGGCAGTCGCATGGTATAAGGTATTTTGTGAAAGAACAAAAGCCGTTTTAGGACTTAGATTAGGCTGGTAGACTAGAAGCTACCTGTTTGCATTAAGCGCAGGACGACGAAAGTGAAGATTCCCACTCCCCCTATTTTTCTGCAGAGGGATTTAAGTGCCTGTTAAGCGATTTTAATATTTCCTTAAGATTATACTACGTATAGTAAGCCTAAAGAAAAATATCATTTTTTTGGAGATCGACAACTATGCAAACGAGGATAGTGCACTTATTTAGAGCACTGTTAAAACGTCTTTTGTTGATGGCTTCAATATTTGGTGTGCTATTCGCCGGGGCTTCACCGGCTACTGCCACAACTTCTGGTATTGCCCTATCCACTATTATCCACTATATTTCAGCCAACGTAGATTCTTCCATAAAGGAGCTTTCCACTGTCCTCAGTGATATCTTCGTTGATTGCTGGAGTGGGCTTTGTTATGGCTCCTTTCTTTAAATTCCATTAACATAAATTGAATCCTACTCAGGTAGGGTAGGTACCCATCAGCTAAGGCATAACCTTTTTGTTAATTGGTGCGGGCTTAGTGTTGTTTTCTACAATGTTGCCTACAGAAAAACGGGCTGTGTTTGGAACGTTTGCTCAGATTGATGCCGTGGGGGCAGATTCATAGTATTATTGG
>NZ_NIQB01000049.1:0-718 GCF_018687865.1 Coxiella-like endosymbiont of Rhipicephalus sanguineus
GGTAACTACAATGGACACCGAGATTTAAAAGCACTTTAATATAGAGTCGAACCAATTTTTCTAGCAAAGTGTGTTTTTCCGCCTTCCTAGTGCTGTAAGGTCGTGTTGGCGATACTCGTTTTTTGGCAAATTCTCGTCGAGATAATTGGGTCATTTCCCTCACAGCTTGAACACGCTTTGCTCGGGCTAACCCGCTCATCCTTTACCTCTTCCATGATTGACTCCTCAACTTCCACCCTCTTCCCTGTAAGGTAAAAAATATCTCACATAAAAATAGCAAATATCTGTATGTACCATTTGTACCAAATTTAGTTCAATATTCGGGATAAAACAAAAAAGGCCAACATACTTTTAATAAAAGTATTGATTGGCCTGAAAAAAGGTTTGAAGCGATAGCTCGCACACCACTTCTCTCAGACATACATGGAGATATTCACCACACATCGCCTGACATGTTTAGTGTAGCTTGTTGTCGCCTCATTTTTTAGACGGTAATTGTTATCATGGAGGACAGGGATGATGCTACACCAATTGATGCTACACCAATTAATTATGTATGGTATCCGCTTTTTCAGAAATTATAAAAAACTAATTACAAAAGCCTCATATTTTACTCGTAGAAGACAATTCGCTTATGCAGCAAATCCATCTTTCGTTCCTTAAAAATTTAAATTGCAAAGTGCGATTGGTCAAAGACGGCAAAATAGCCTTAGCTTTT
>NZ_NIQB01000050.1:0-2778 GCF_018687865.1 Coxiella-like endosymbiont of Rhipicephalus sanguineus
AAACCCGCTATTTCGGATATTCAGCAGCCTCCATTTTCATCCGCACTAACCCTAACTTATCGTTATTAAATACAAAAGCTTTAATGGGAAGTTTGTAAGTTACCGTGCTAATAAAATCTCCCATAAGTATCGTAAAGGCGCCATCTCCGCAAAGGGTGACTACCGAATGTTCTCGGTCGAGCGCTTGTAATACCAATGGCTTGAATAAAAGCATTTGCCATTGAGGCCAGGTTAAAAGAGGCAATAAAATCGCGCCTTCCTTTCATTTGTATGTGGCGTCGCATCGAAATAATGGGCTTACTCGTATCCGCAGTAGAGACAGCGTCCTTACTAGCATAGTAATCGATGTAATGGGCTAAGGCTTGGGGGCGAACGTAATTCTTATTGCTATGAGAAACGCGTTTTAAAATAAAGTAGTGTCCCATTTTTAGCGTTTTTCCTGCACTTTTTTTTAAATGAGAATCGTGTTTTTTTGGCGAATCATGGGGAATAGGGTTGTGACAGTTTTTTTCACATCTTTTGGGGAGGGTTCCAATGTCTGAGGGGGACCGATAGCATGAGCAACCCCTTGACGCGCTAACGCCGTTTGCGCAGCTAATAAACCTAAACGAGGCATTTGCTCTCGGGGGGGGGATAACAGTTTCATTATAAACAGAGATATCGTCGAACAACTGATCTAAATTAATTTCTTCGTGATAATCCCTTCCAATTTCATCTCGCGGTGTCTGAACTGTAAGGGCTAACACAGGGGCGTATTCGTATTTGGTATCGTACAATCTATTTAGAAGATAAACAACACCGGGTCCCACCGTTTCTACACAAAGGCCTAGTTTTCCAGTCAATTTAGCTTGTGTTCCTGAAGCGAAAGCACCCGTTTCTTCGTGGCGAACAGTGATCCATTCGAAACGTTTATGTTTGTCAGTTCTTAGTGCATCGACAAGAGGATTAATGGCATCTCTCTAAAAACTCCGAAAATTTGTTGATTGTTGCATCCATGAATAATGTGGAGCATTATTTCCCATAGGGTAATACTCATGGTAGTTTCCTTAATAATAGCCTCTTAATTATTAAAAAATAGATGTCACCTGTTTCCTTGTCAAACATCTTATATTTTTCTTCTATTCGCTGAGTTCCTCACTCCTGTCCTATTTTTAAAGTCAAAAAATTGGACAATTTCATGAGCAACAAATTTCTTAAAAACTAAATAGGTAAATAAATAATTTTAAAATTTCATTTTCTTGGAAGGCGAGAGAAAGGAGTTTTATTTTAGAACAGATTATTTTAGAACAGATTATTTTAGAACAGATATAAAAGTTTCTACAATTATCAAAATTTTTCCGGATCAAGAGGTATTGCATTGCGCTGGCAATTGAAGGTTAAGTAGTTTGCCTGAGGTAGAATTCCATATAAAACGCTATGCGGAACAGGCCACACTGACAACTACAATTAACGCTCAAAATATAATAAAAATGGATAGCGTAGGCGCTTTACTTTTTCACACTTTAATAAGCCAGCTCCAATCATTAGAGAAAAGTTTGGAAATTCAAGGGTTGAATCAAAATACTAAAACTTTTACGGCCATTTTGTGCGATTTCGCTCCTTTGATTATTGTCATTATTGCGGCAGGACGAACGAGTACAGCATTTACAGTACAAATTAGCACTATAAAGGTAAATGAGGAAATCGACGCGCTGAATACAATGGGTGTATCCCCACTTGAACATCTCATTTTACCAAAAATTTTTGCCTTATTAATCACGTTAACCTTGCTTATGGATAGCTTGGGCAGATATTTTTGCAGTTTTTGGTAGTATGCTATGCTCATGGCTAAATTCCAATTAGACATTGGCTATGTAGTTTATTTAGACCGATTTCAGCATGCTATTCCTCCGCGTCATTATTTATGGGGGTTTGTCAGGTTGATTAAAGCTTCCGGTATTCGGCTTAATTATTGCAGCTGTGGGTTGTTTTCAAGATTTTCAAGTGGCTGCCACAGCAGATAGCGTAGGTCAAAAAACCACTCAAAGCGCAGTGCAATCCATTTTTCTTATTATCATTGCCGATGCTATTTTTTCTGTGATATTTAGTTGGCGAGGTATCTGATCGCTGCTTTTGAACCTTCTCAGCCTCTGATTGAGATTCGTGGTTTGCGTAATCAATTGGGGGGCTTATTCACGAGAAGTTAGAATTATTCATTAATCGAGGAGAAATCGTTGCCATCATCGGTCCTAGCGGATGCAGTAAAACAACTTTATTGCACAGTATTTTGAAGCTTCAAAAACCTACAGCTGGGGATATTCAAGTTTTTGGTATAAACGTAGCTAATTGTACAGAAGCCGAAGCTTTGTCTGTACAGCGGTGATGGGGAGTGATGTTTCAAAGCTCTGCGTTATTCAGTTCACTGTGCGTTTTAGAAAATGTTCTTTTTCCGTTACAGGAATATTCAAATTTAGAATCAGACACATAAACAGAAGTTGCATTAACTGGATTAGAGTGATGCAGCGAATAAATACCCTGCTAAGTTTAGCGGAGGTATGAAAAAACGTGCTGCCTTAGCCCGTGCTATCGCATTAGACCCAGAACTTGTATTTCTCGATGAACCGACTACTGGATTGGATCCTAAAAGCGCGAGCGAAATGGATGAATTAATTTTATATCTAAAAGAAATATCTAAAGGAAACTCTTGGATTAACGGTGGTTTTAGTAACTCACGATCTCGATACACTATGGCGAGTTACTGAACGGATTATTTTTAAGTGAAAGAAAAGTTTTAGTGGC
>NZ_NIQB01000051.1:0-10314 GCF_018687865.1 Coxiella-like endosymbiont of Rhipicephalus sanguineus
TGCTCCCGGAAACGAACGAACATTATTTGGGAAAAATCACCCGTTAAGACTTGATTCCAGTGCCATATCCAATAAGACTTGATTCCAGTGCCATATCCAACTAATGTATTTTTCCGCTTGCTCTGCCCAAAAATTTTCTGGATCTTGGATCGATTTTTGATAGAGAGTTTGATATTCATCGAAAGAAATTGGCACAGTGCTCGAATGGAAACAATCATGAAATATCTGAGACATTCATTTTCCTCTAATTGAATCTATATTGATCATCAAGCTTATTTTAAAATTTCATTTAGAACTTCTGAAACATGGCCTTCTACTTTAACCTTGGACCAAATAGCGGAAATGTTACCCTTTTCATCAATAAGAAAGGTGGTACGTTCAATTCCTCTATATTTCTTTCCAAAACGATTTTTATCAACCATAACACCGTATCGTTCACATATAGCACCTTCTTTATCCGACAATAAAGAAAAGGGTAAATTATATTTTTTTTAAAAGATTGATGGGTTTTAACGCTATCTTTTGAAATACCAAGAACCGTTGCTCCTGCCTTAATTAAATCAGACCATACATCACGAAATCCACAGGCTTCTTTTGTACATCCTGGAGTGTCATCCTTAGGATAAAAGTACAAAATAATTTTTTTTCCCTTCAGATTTTTAAGCGACAAAAATTCTCCTTCATCAGTTTGCAAAGTAAAATTCGGAGGCGGTTGTCCAATCTCAATAGGCATTTTAGTCTCATCTCACGAAATAAACTCAAAGTCAATTTACAATAGACGGTTCCATATCGCAAGTTATTAAACTGAATTTGTCAATTCGAAAGCATCAATTATTTTTTCAGCCAAAATTTGATTTTTTCCTACTCATTTCTTCATACTTGGAAATTAAATTCCGAAACGAATCTGTTTCAATATATTCAACGATATAACACTTGCCTTGATTTAAAATCCTATAAATATTTCTCTTATTAAATTGGGATATACCTGAATCTAAAAAAAATCAAACACATAATTTTTTTTGCTGTTAATAATTTTTTCACGTGGGAAATTTTGAGATAAATTACTTAACTTTTTTAACAATTAAGAAGATCTTCAGAAAAAGTACTCACCACTACCCTCACAAAAACTTGATAATAATATTCCTGTCTGTCTTTAGTAGTACTTCTTATATTTTGAAGCTGAATTTTCACATGAGTGTGTTGTTGCACATTATTATCGTTATAAGTATCGATGCCCACCCTCTGCCTACAAAATAAGCCGTACTAAAATCCTTTTGGATCTTTCAAAGAGGAAGGATAGCCTTACCTTAAATTGATACTCCGGGTTAGAATAGGTCTTCCATTGGGGATTTAAGCAAAAAGGAGCATACAGAAAAAAAGCATACAGGCCATCATCCAAATTTTTATTATTGTTCTCCTCTTTTAACTTCTGCTACTAAAACAGGCTTAAAGAAATAGAAAAAATAGCCAACAGAATTGCTGAGATACTACTCCAGTTGACAAATCCTTTTGGTAAATCCTTAATTATTTCATATAATTATAGAAAAAACATAGCCAAGCCAAATCTTTGAATTACGTTCACCGCCTAAATTCGAGGAGCTGTATGTTATTCGGTAATTCGGTAATTCAGTAATAAGATTTATCTGTCTACTTTAGAAAAAAGAAAATTTGAAGTTCGTCCATGAAAAGTTCGTCCATGAATTAAATAATAACTTTTCGATTATGTCATACTAGTTTAAAGAGCCTTACGAATCATACATGGAGCTAGAAGATCTGCATATTAAACACATTCATGATCAATCTAAAAGGCATTTTATTATTAAAGAGAAAGCAGATCTTAAAGTTGGACTGGTGGAGTTAATGAAAATTAATTTTATTCATTGACGTTGCGAATTTTCCATAATTATTTCACTAAGTCAAGAAGGGAAGCTATGCAACGGAAGCTAGGCAACTTGCGATAAAATATTCATTCAATGTCCTTAATTTACATAAAATTTATCTTTTGGCCAATCTATTCCGCCCTGGTATGGTATCAATTGATAATAAGAAGATGGGAGCGAAGGCGCTAGACTTACATTTAAGTGGCTATAAATAAAGAAAAATTTATGAAACCGATCCAAAATTTTTTTGGTGGTAGTGAATAACATAATAAGTACATTATAACAAAAAAAATGCCGATTGAGCTCAGGTCAGCTCTGAACTCAATCGGCGTTGAATGAAGAACCGCTACCAACGAAATTAAAGAGAGCTTTTCTTACGTGAACGCCCGATTTTTTTTCAGCTTTAACGGACTTCGTAATGTTTTTTTTGCGTTTTGCTCTGGTTTTCATTGGTGTTTTTTTCTTCAACATCGTATCTCGTCTTTTTGCCAATTTTTTACTTGATTTTCTTACCTTTTCTGATTCCTTTTTAACTTTTGCTTCAGCTTTTTTCAATCGCACCTTTAATTTTTTTACTGCCATTTCAGCTTTCTGAAGAGCAGTTGATTTTGTGGATTTTCTCATCTTACCTCCTTACTCTACCATTTCTTTTAATCGCTTGAGCGGTCGGATTTTAACAACATTTCGCGCTGGCTTAGCCTTAAAAGTCATCGGTTCACCCGTAAATGGATTAATTCCTTTACGCGCTTTTGTTGCTGCTTTCCGCTTAACGACACATTTAGCTAGTCCTGGAATAACAAATTCTCCTACCCCACCTTTTTTAAGATGAGCCTGTGCTAAATCAGCCAATGCCTCAAATACCCGGGTCACTTGTCTTTTAGTAAGATCCGTTATTTCAGCTACGTGAGCAAATACTTGAGTTTTTGTCATCCGATTTTTGACGGTTGATATTCTTGTTGTTCTGGATTTTCCAGATTTAGATTTTCGAGAAGTTTGTTTTTTTATTACCATGATTTTTTTCCTTTTAATAGAGTAGGAACAACAAATTGTAAGTAAATTTAAAAAAAAAAGGAAGTATATTTTTATTAATTCTGATTCGAATAATAAATTATAATCATAACAATAATCCTAAAATGGACATTTTCATCAAATGAGGGATCATCATACTTAAAAAATTAAAAATATAATTTTTTTAAATATAAAATATCAATCTGTAATACATAAATTTTAAAAATAAAAAAAAGAATTAAATAGCTTACTCTAAAAATAGCTTACTCTATGAGTCCACCTGAATCTCTCAAAAATTTTACAAAAACTAGACACTTTAAACCACGAAGGTCGATGAGAAGTCTTTATTTTATTGAATCCCACGCAGTATAGTTAAGTTAACTTGCCACAATTGAGGTTAAACTTCTTAAATAAGCTGCCGTATCGCGCCATGATCTATTACTATAATCAAAATAAAGAATTATGAAGACCTAGTATGATTTTCCGGGATCGGAAAAATGCTGGGAAATGGCTCGCCAAAGTGCTAGGAAACTATTCGAGGCGCCCCAATACCTTAATTTTCGCTTCACTTCGAGGCCGGCGTGCTGGTTGCATTTGAAATTTCATGAGAAACAATCCAAAATAAGCCAAGCAGGAGAAAATTCTAAAAGAGCGAGATTTACGTTATCGTGGTCACCGCCCTGCTCCCAATATCTTAAAGATAAAATAATAATTTTAATCGACAACGGTATCGCAACAGGCGCTACTATGCGGATTGCAATTAAGGTTCTCCAAAAACTGGATTGTCAGCGTCTAATTATCGCGCCCCGGTTGCTCCGGAATCGACTATTTAGGAATTAAGCGCGGAAATGGATGAAGTAGTAAAGTAGTATTGCGCCTAGAACTCTCGAGCCCTTTTCGCTATTGGCAATTGGTATAAAGCATTTATTCAGACTTCCGACGAAGAAGTCTAAACCTTACCGGCAGAAGCAAACGCAAAATAGACAAATTTGAAGATTTAGCGATTAAACCTGGAGAAAATTGAAATGATTCTAATTCAAACTTTTAAAACAACGGTAGATGCTTATAGTGCAAAGGCTCTATTAGAAAACCACGGTATTTGTTTCCAGCTAAGAGACGATTTAATCTCCAGAAACTATCCACTAGGCAAAATTGGGCAGTTTGTGGATGAAAAAAATGCTACACTAACTCCGGTGACGTGCTCACAAATAGCATGGGTGAGAATCACCGGTATTAATTAAGGAAGGTATTTCATGCCTCAGAAAAAAGAGAAAGAGTTTAATTTTGAAAAAGCACTCGATCAATTAACCGAACTCGTCGAAATTATGGAACAAGGGAGTCTACCTCTCGAGGAATCTCTTAAAAAATTTGAAATTGGAGTCAATCTCATCCGCAACTGCCAACTCGTGTTGACAGAAGCTGAACAAAAAAGTCAAACTCCTAATTTCTCGGCAAGGAAAGGACGTATTAGTCCCATTTTAAACTGATTCTGATACCTAACCTCATAAATCTTGCTTTTTGCGTCAACAAATACACTGATAAATGCCCTCTTCATTGAATTAACCATATTTACCCTAAATGCTCTCTCGTACCTTTTTCACGGGTGACAAAATAAGCTTCATCACTTAAAAGTTCCGGCCATTGTGCTTTGGTTTTTTAACTTTTCCCATTGTTTGGTCTCCGTTTAATATGGCTCACTGGGATTAAGACTTCTTGCTCTTGATCGCTTTGGAAGGAAGTAACCTCAGACCCTAAAGCATGACCATAAATGACTTCAATCGTTGCGGGAATGGCGCGATTTTCGTCTCGCCATTTTCATAAGCTTTCAGCATTTGATGCCACTGGTTTCTTCCCATTAATCCTCGAGATCGATCCTGAGCAGCATTATGTGCACCTATAGCTTTTAAATCCGCCATCAGCTGAAGAACTGAAGAATAACGCACGCTCAAGTATTCCATATCCATAACCGGATCAACAAAATGCAAATGGATAAGCATATCCCCAATATCATGCATGTCGTAGAAAGTATGGACATGCCGTTTCTTATCGGAAAAGCTCGCTCGTAATTCCTTCAATGTATTAGGTCCCACAGTACTAAATAACAAAAGTCCTCCTGGTCGCAAAATTCGTTGACATTCTTGCAAAGTTTTCTGAAGGTCAAAAGACCACTGAAATGTTAAATTAGAAAAAATCAAATCGACAGACTGATCCATAAACGGTAGAAGAGTATATTCCCCCACTACCATTTTCGATGGCGCCTCCGAAAACCATCCTTAGCTTGATTTAACACATCCTTAGCTTGATTTAACAAAGATACAGAAAAATGGAAGCTAATAATGTTAGCCTTCTTATAGCGCTTTAATAACGCTCTTGTGGTATGTCCCATTCGAGAACCGAAATCTACTACCCGCAAAGGGTTGAGACGAATGAAATCCAGCCGTTCTAAAAGCCGATCAGCGATGGCGCCAGGTATTTCTGCTGCTCCTTCTCCGTAAGTCTTAGCAGCAGCCTCCAGAGCTTTTGCTACAGCTCGGGAATCAATACTAAAGGGTTCTTGTTTCACAATCCCTATTTTAGGCTTTTTATTCTAGATTAAAACCCTGTTAAAGACAGATCTGACCCATTCAGCAAGCAGATTTGAAGGAAAATTCTATGACACAAATATCTCTTTAAAATTTACTGTATTGAAGGAGCTTTTAACTAAGAGCCTAATACCCCAACCAACTTTTTTTCCAGTGTAAAACTTATGAGGTATTCTATGCACCAGCTTATCGATTGGCTATTTCCACAAAAGAGAGCTGCCTTGGAATTTAAATTCATTTGACGGCCAATCCTTAACTTTATCTCGCTACGCTAATCCTATTGATCGTTTAATTTCCAAGTTGAAATTCAACCAAAAAATTTTGTAGGCCTATTTTCTCTACGTACTTTAATTGTTAATTCCTGTGACTTTGCACAAAAAGCGTCTGCAAGAATGAGGTTTTAATCAATCCTTAGAAATCGTCAGGGCAATCTCCAAATGATTAAAAATCTGGCTCGATTTTCGAAGCATTAATTGAATCGAGAATACTAAACCACAAAGTGAATTGTCTACATCACAGCGCATTAAAAACGTCAAAAACGCCTTTGTTCTGAAAAAAATCATTTTCAGCCAAGCATATTTCTGTCTTAAATGATGTGATGATAACGGAAAGTATGATTAATGAAATTGTCCGGGTCTTAAGAAATAACGGCGGCAACGTAGAAAAAATTGAAATTTGGTGTTGTGCCAAGACCTAATAATATATCAATTATGTATATCAATTATGTTTTGTCACTGAGTTACCTTTTTAGGTAGACTACACACCTGCGGCGCTAATCCAGCATTTTTCCCGCTTGGGGGGGGAGATAGAGTGAGAGAAAATTTTTTAGGAATGAGTGCTTATTTCCTTTTAGGAGGAATTAAATCCGTAATAGTCCCTTCAAACATTTCACAAGCCATCATTATTGTTTCCGATAAAGTTGGATGAGGATGAATGGTAAGCGCCACATCTTCCGCATCACAACTCATTTCAATAGCTAAGGCTATTTCAGAAATTAAATCACCTGCATTTACACCAACGACCCCCCCCCCCAATCACTGTGCCATTTCCATCGAAAAGCAATTTAGTAAAACCCTCACTGCGACCTAAGGATAAAGCACGACCACTAGCCGCCCAAGGAAATACTCCCTTCTCGTACTTAATCCCTTCCTTTTTTGCCTCGTTTTCCGTCAACCCAACCCAGGCTACTTCTGGATCTGTATAGGCTACGGCTGGAATGCAACGAGCATCGTTGTAATGTTTCTTACCGGCTATTACTTCAGCTGCTAACCGACCTTCATAGGTTGCCTTATGGGCTAACATGGGTTGGCCAACGACATCACCAACAGCATAAATATGCGAAACATTCGTTCGCATCTGGTTATCCACCGCAATAAATCCTCTGTCGTCAACTTTAACTCCCGCTTTTCCTGCATCAATCAATTTACCATTGGGACTACGGCCTACTGCCACCAAAATGTGGTCGTATTTTTTCGGTTGCTTAGGAGCCTTTTCACCTTCAAAAGAGACATATAATCCATCTTCTTTAGCTTCTACTTTTTTTACACTGGTTTTCAATAAAATTTCATTATAGCATTTCTGAATGCGTTGGTAGAGGGGCTTCACTACATCTGCGTCTGCTCCAGGAATAATCTGATCCATTCGCTCTACTATGCTAATCTTACCGCCCAATGCGTGGTAAATCGTGGCCATTTCTAAGCCGATAATGCCACCCCCTATTACCAATAAATGACCTTCCACCTCTTCTAGTTCTAGCGCATCTGTGGAATCCATTGCTCGCGGGTCGTCAGGAATAAAGGGAAGTTTTACGGGCTGTGAGCCTACGGCAATAATTGCTTGCTCAAAGCGAATAACTGTTTTTTCTTTATTATCGATAGATAATTCATTGAAGGAAGTGAATTTTCCATAACCCGTAATAATTTCGACCTTGCGCTGCTTCGCCATCATTTTTAGTCCGCTTGTTAACTTTTTAACAATACCTTCTTTCCATTCATGAATTTTACTTATGTCTAATTTAGGTTTGCTAAAATCCACACCAAAAGACGCTATATCGTAAGCATCATCAATGACTTTAGCCACATGCAATAAAGCTTTTGAGGGAATGCACCCCATATTTAAACAAACGCCACCGATTGTCTCATATTGTTCTACTAAAACGACCGTTTTTCCCAAATCAGCGACCCGAAATGCTGCTGCGTACCCTCCAGGTCCGCTTCCTAACACCACAACATCAGTTTTAATTTCTTTTGCCATCTTTCCTCTCGTTTTTATCAGTTATTAAAGCATCTACTCCTTTTCTTATCTTTCCCCTAATTTATAAGAGAAGCCAGCAGCTACAATAATAGCGTTCTAATATCGGATAAACGTTCAGCCAAATAAACAATAAACCGTGCTCCATCAGCACCGTCAATGACACGGTGATCGTAAGATAAACTCAAGGGCAACATTAGTCGGATCTTACAATCACCACTTTTAGAACAGACGGATTTCGATTGCATTTGCGAAACTCCTAAAATTGCTACTTCAGGCGCATTGATGATTGGCGTAAAAGCTGTGCCCCCGATTCCTCCCAAACTGGAAATACTAAAACAACCGCCTTGCATGTCATTCAAACTTAGGCCTTTGGTACAGGCTTTTTCACTAATTTCGCCTAGTTCTTTAGCCAGTTCGAATAATCCCTTTTTATCCGCGTCCCGAATAACGGGAACCACTAATCCTTCAGGAGTATCAACCGCCACACCGATATGAAAATATTTTTTTAAAATCAAATATTTCTCCGAGGCGTCTAACGACGCATTAAAATGGGGGAATCTTTTAAGTGCATTAACTACTGCTTTTATAATGAACACTAAGGGAGTCAATCGAAGCTTATTTTTCTCTGCATAAGATTTTTGACTTTGACGAAATGCTTCAAGCTCAGAGATATCTGCTTCTCCAAATTGAGTTACATGAGGAACAGTCATCCAATTACGAGTGAGATTAACGCCTGTAGCTTTTTTAATTTTAGATAAAGCTTTTTCTTCAATAGTACCAAATTTGGAAAAATCAATTTTGGGTGCGGGAGGGAACGGTAACCCTTCACTCCCTTTTTTTTCCGCAATTTTTAATTGCTGCTTTACGTATTGCTGAACATCCTCTTTGAGGATACGATCCTTCTGACCAGTTCCTTTAATTTTAGTTAAATTGACACTAAATTCACACGCGATTCGACGAACACCAGGTCCCGCATGAACAGCAGTACCAAAACCTTCGCCTTCGGAAACCTCTATTTCAGTTTTTTCTTCTGGTTTTGCTTTCTTTTCTTTGGGATATTCTTTTACTTCTTTTTCCTCGGATCTTTCTTTCTCAGCTTCTTTTTCGTCCTCTTTTTTTTCTTTTTTCCCTTTGTCTTCTTTTTCGCCCTTCTTCACCTCGATAGTTAAAATTTCATCTCCTTCTTTAACTTTGTCCCCAACTTTTACTTTAATGTCTTTAATCGTACCAGCTAAAGGTGAGGGAACATCCATCGAAGCTTTATTGCCTTCCAAAGTAATTAAACCATCTTCTTTTGCTACTCGATCACCGGGTTTTACTAATAATTCAATGACGTCAACTTCGGACACTCCACCCAGGTCCGGTACAGAAATTTTTTCTATCGAATTTGCCACCATCTTCCCCTTTTTATCTTGTCCACGGATCAGGTCGATTCGGATCAATTCCTAGTTTCTGTATGGCATTTATGAGTTGACCCATTTCAAATTCACCTTGGTTCGTTAGCGCCTTCAATGCTGTATACGCAATCATCTTGGCATCTACTTCAAAAAAATCCCGCAAGACAGATCGAGTATCACTACGACCAAAGCCATCAGTTCCTAACACATAATAAGGGTTTTTAATTGCCTGGCGAATTTGATTTGCCTGTAATTTCATATAATCGGTAGCAGCAATCACTGGACCTTTTCGATCATTAAAACACTCTTCTACATAACTTCTTTTCGAAGTTTCTTGAGGATGCAAACGATTATAACGATCTACAGATTCGATATCATGACGCAATAAATTAAAACCAGGAACGCTCCAAACATCCGCAGCTACATTAAATTGCCGCTCTAAAATTTCGGCAGCTGCAATAACTTCAAGTAAAATAGCTCCCGATCCCAACAATTGGACGCACTGGGGCAATTTTCTATTGCCTTCCTTAAACAAATACATCCCTTTGATAATTCCTTTTTCAACTCCTTCGGGCATCGGCGGATGTTGATAACTTTCATTCATGAGTGTGATATAATAAAATATGTTTTCTTTGTCTTGATACATCCGGCGCAAACCATCTTGAATAATTACAGCCAGCTCATAACCAAAAGCAGGATCATACGCCCTGCAGGTGGGTACCATACTGAACATCAATAAATTATGTGAATCTTGATGCTGCAATCCTTCACCCGCCAAGGTAGTTTTACCTCCCAATCCTCCTAAAATAAAACCTCGTGATTGCATATCCGCAGCCGCCCACACTAAATCACCCACACGTTGATAACCGAACATCGCGTAATACACGTAAAAAGGAATTAGAGGACAATTATTATTAGCGAATGAGGTAGCAGCAGCGATCCAACTGGACATAGCACCTGCTTCTGAAATACCCTGCTGCAATATTTGTCCAGATTGATGTTCACGATAATAAACTAATTTCTTTTCATCTTCCGGAGTGTATTTTTGCCCTTCTACCGCATAGATACCCGTTTGTCTAAACAACCCTTCTAATCCCAACGTTCGAGCTTCATCGGCTACGATTGGAACAAGCCGTTCTTTGATATTTTCATCCCTGAACAACAATCCCATAATTCGAGAAAACGCTGCCCCGG
>NZ_NIQB01000052.1:0-8526 GCF_018687865.1 Coxiella-like endosymbiont of Rhipicephalus sanguineus
AAACCTAGCAGACTGCAACATACTACTACGGTTGGGGACCCCTTTATTAGGCAGAACGAGCTCAACCTTCCATTGCCTTCATAACAATCGACGCCAGGTTGTCGCAATTACTCCAAAAGGACACCATTTCGTAGTGCAATTATTTGCCTCTCGTAAAAAAGTTTGATACAGAAAGCTCTAGGAAAAAGCACACAAAGCACACACCGTTCAAGCTTAAGATTGTTTATCAGAAAGGCTGGTAGAAAGTAATATATGGAAACTATGGAAACTTTTCCACCCAAAATGAAGCGGCGCATGATGCGGTGATAGCTTTGAAACTTTTACCTCCCCTCCTGCTCTGCAAAAAGAAAAGCCCTGGGTTCGGCTGTGTTGGGCCCTTCTAACGGTTAGCTACGATGAGTAATTTGGCAATTACTGAAACACAGCTGCCTGTGACGAAATGATAGAGCTTTTTGATGCCCTATTGAGGGTGAGGGTGTTAAACGAAGGGTTCAATGAAAGGTAGCTGGTAGCTCGGCTCGGGAAGACTTGTTACCTTTTAGGCGTCCTTTAGTTAATTCAGTATCGATCCATTTTATATGCCGATCAAGTGCTCCCGTGTTAGTGTACTGACTTGGTAGGCTCGTTTTCCAAGATTTTTTCTTTCTTGTGGATTATTAAATAATCGCGCTACGTTGGCAAAAAGGTTTTTGCTATCAGAAACAATTATCAGTGCATTAGCAGTTTTTAGTAAATCACTTATTGCCACGAAATTTTGCAAATTAGGCCCGCTAATAATGGGAAGACGAACCGCAGCGGGCTCAATTAAATTATGTCCCCCTATTGGAACTAAGCTGCCGCCTACAAAAGCCACATCGCTCGCCGCATAAAGCAAGCGCAACTCACCCATTGTATCGCCGAGTAAAATGTCTGCGTGGGAATGGGGGATTCTATGTAAACTGCGCTTAGCGATCGAAAAACCAGTGGATTCACAAAGACGAGCCACCTTATCAAATCGATCAGGGTGACGAGGAACTAAAATTAAAAGAGCATCTTGAAATTGATGGCGTAATTGGCGAAAGGCCTCAAGAATGATAATCTCTTCCCCTTCATGAGTGCTGGCAGCAATTAAGGTCGGACGAAGTCCCCAATTTCTCCGTAAACTTTTTCCTTCATCGATTAAAGATTCAGGTAAGTGTAAATCAAATTTTATATTTCCGGTAACGAGTAAACGATTGGAGGGTAATCCAAGCTGGAGAAAGCGCTTGCCGTCGAGATCACTTTGGGCTGCAACGCACGTGATTTGTGAGAGCATTTTTCGGGTAACTTGAGCAATGCGCCGATAATTATGCATAGAACGTTCAGATAAGCGAGCATTCGCTAGGAGGATGGGAATTCTTTTTCGATGCGAATAATACAGTACATTAGGCCAAAGTTCGGTTTCCATGATAATGGCCAATTGCGGATGAATGCGGTTTAAAAATCGATTAACGGGGCCTGGTAGATCATAGAGAAAATATACGTGGCGAATTTGATCTCCAAAATTTTTATAAACTTGTTCGGAACCGGTAGGGGTAGTGGTAGTAACTACCAAAGTATATTGCGGATAACCTTCCAACAAAGCTTTAATGAGCGGAATAGCAGCAATAACTTCTCCCACTGAAACAGCATGAAGCCAGAGAGATTTTTCATTCGAATTCAGAGCAGCGATGTATCCAAAACGTTCTAAAAGACGATAACGATAACCTTTAACTTTGCAGGACCGCCATAACATTCGAAGCAAGACAAAAGGAAAAGCTGCATAAAACAACAAAGTATACAGATAACGCATAAGCTTAGTACAATCCACTTATCATTTACCCGCTGCTCAGAAACAGTGAGTATCAAGAAACTAAGCACAATAACGTGGATCATATTCCGATGCAATATAAAATGTAGTTAAAATAATTTTCTAAAAGCCTCTAGTAAAGGTAAGAAAATGGCGAAAGCAACACAAAAGATAGGTAAAAAAGGCTACACGGCCGAGATTATTGAAGTTTTAAGTGGCTTGGAACCGGTAAAGCGACGCCCGGGTATGTATACCGATACTTCGCGTCCTAATCACCTTGCTCATGAAGCTATTGATAATAGTGTGGATGAAGCGATTGCGGGATTTGCGCGTAATGTTGAAGTGGTTCTCTATAAAGATGGCTCATTTGAAATTATTGATGATGGCCGCGGAATGCCGATTGATATTCATCCCGAACATAAGGTTTCTGGGGTCGAATTAATTCTTACCCGTCTTCATGCGGGTGCTAAATTTTCCAATAAAACTTATGAATATTCGGGCGGATTGCATGGTGTTGGTATTTCCGTTGTAAATGCACTATCAAAAAAATTAATTGTTCAAGTGAAAAAGGAAGGGAAAATTTATCAAATGGATTTTGCGAATGGTGAAAAAATATTAAAATTACATGCCGTCGACTCATGTGGTAAGCAAGAAACAGGAACTAGTATTCGATTCTGGCCCGAT
The DNA here is from genome assembly GCF_018687865.1 of Coxiella-like endosymbiont of Rhipicephalus sanguineus. Lineage (NCBI taxonomy): Bacteria > Pseudomonadati > Pseudomonadota > Gammaproteobacteria > Legionellales > Coxiellaceae > Coxiella-like endosymbiont of Rhipicephalus sanguineus. The sequence goes on from NZ_NIQB01000052.1 coordinate 2,492, forward strand.
GCTCAGTATTTTGATAGTCCCAAATTTAGCATCTCTGCTTTAAAGCATACTCTACGCGCGAAGGCAGTTTTGTGTCCTGGATTAATGGTTCGGTTTACCGACGAACACACCGGACAACACCTTGAATGGTATTACGCAGAAGGATTAAGAACCTATTTGTTGAATACTGTCCGTGACTGCGAACGTTTGCCAGAGGAGCCTTGGATAGGAAGTTTTGAGAGAGCTCAAGAAATGGTGGATTGGGCGGTTACTTGGCTTCCTGAAGGGGAAGAAGGTATTAAGGAAAGTTATGTGAATTTAATTCCTACCTTACAAGGTGGGACGCATGTCAATGGATTGCGTACTGGATTATTGGAAGCAATGCGCGAATTTTGCGAAATTCATAAGTTGTTGACTCGAAATTTAAAATTAACAGGAGAAGATATTTGGGAGCAGTGTCGCTATGTATTGTCTGTAAAAATACAAGAACCTCAATTCTCGGGGCAGACCAAAGAACGATTAACATCGCGTCAATCTGAAGTGTTTGTGACCGGAGTGGTAAAGGACGCTTTTAGTTTATGGCTTAATCACAATGTGGAAATAGGAAAAGCATTGGCTGACCTGGCTATTGCTAATGCCCAAAAGCGATTGTGTATTAGCAAAAAAGTAGAACGTAAAAAAGTAACCATGGGCCCAGCATTGCCTGGAAAATTAGCAGATTGTATTTTATCGGATGCCATGCAATCTGAATTGTTTTTAGTAGAAGGAGATTCCGCTGGTGGCTCGGCAAAACAAGCTCGTGATAAAAATTTTCAAGCTGTTATGCCATTACGTGGAAAAATATTAAATACCTGGGAAGTAGACGCCGAGCAAGTACTAGCTTCTCAAGCAGTACATGATATTGCTATTGCAATTGGTGTTGACCCCGACTCTTCTAATTTAGAAGGTCTTCGTTATGGAAAAATTTGTATTTTAGCGGATGCTGATTCGGACGGTTATCATATTGCAACGCTACTCTGTGCCCTTTTTATGAAACATTTTTATCCTTTAGTAGAAAAAGGTCATGTGTTTGTCGCAATGCCGCCACTTTATCGCATTGATGTCGGTAAAAAGATTTTTTATGCATTGGACGAAGATGAAAAAGAAGGTATTTTAGACCGTATCAAAGCTGAAAAAATAAAAGGCCCTATTAATATCCAGCGGTTTAAAGGATTGGGAGAAATGAATCCTAGTCAACTCCGAGAAACCACTATGAATCCCTATACTCGTCGCTTAGTTCAATTAATAGTAAAAGCTAAAGATAAAACGGAACAGCTTTTGGATATGTTGTTAACTAAGAAGCGGGCTGCAGATCGTCGCAAGTGGTTAGAGAAAAAAGGAAATCTTGCTAAAATTGAAGTTTAGAGAAGAAAAATCCATGAAAAAACAGCACAGTCCTTGTTTTATGGCATTAGTCACCGCTGCTAAAGTTAATGTGGAAGAAACGGATATCTATTCCGTTAAAAAAATGATCGAAGAAGGGGAGGACTTTGATCTTATCGATGTTCGCGAAGAAAGCGAATGGGATAATGGTCACCTCCCGGGAGCTATCCATTTGGGGAAAGGTGTCATTGAAAGAGAGCTCGAGAAAGTGATCCCTAATAATCAGCGAAAATTAGTCTTGTATTGCGGAGGTGGCTTCCGTTCCGCTCTTGCTGCAGATAGTATTCAAAAAATGGGCTATCGTAATGTGTTATCAATGGGTGGGGGGTTATTGCATGGAAGGAGGCAGGATTTCTTGTTGTAAATGATTAGGAGGGTCACTCTATTGGAACTCGGGTAGTTAAAATCTATGATGTTATTAATGCTTGCTTAAGGAGTTAACTATAGAACAGCCCAATCGTCGAACTTTTCCCTGGGTACATACGATTATTATAATTTATTGGTGTGGGGTTGGCATTTAGTTTTGCCTTTGCTTGGATTAACGTTAGTAGTTACTGCGTTACTGCTGCAGCTTGAGGTGTGGTGGTTACGAACATTACAGTATTGAGTATTACCATTATGCTTTTTTGTTTTTTTGGGATGGGGGTGCGCTGGCATTTTAGTTTTAGGAATTATTGGCTTTATTTGGACGCTTTTGGCCATTATTTTTCAAATTGTAATACCCAATTATTAATAATATTTTTATTTATCGGATTCTTGTTGCGGAAAAGACGATAAGTGTTTTGGTTGTTTAAAACGGAACTTTCCATATTTAGCATCGATGATTTGAAGCAAAATAAAATTAAGCAATAGGATGGTGTTCGTAATTATCAAACACGCAATTTCATGCGAGAAGGAATGAAAAAAATGAGTATGCTTTTTTATATTATTCCAATTTGTATTATTCCAACTGTAAAGAACTCGGGATTGTAGGAGTGGTAAAAATCGTGTGAGAAGCCTATCCTGATACTACCATTTTTAATAAAAGAAGTAAGTATTACGGATCCCAAAAGCTTACCTGAAAAGTCCCGCTGGTTTATGGTAGATATTCAATTTAAGAAAAAATTTGATCGAACTGTAACATTGGAGGAGCTGCGGATTCCCCCCCCGATTAAAGGATATGATTATTTTTCGTAAAGGGAATCGGTTCCTGATTACTCTGGTTACAAAAACGGAATGGCAAGAAATTTTAACTATGGCATGTTAAAATTGATAAGTTGTTTTTTCTGTTATAACAAAATTTAATGGAACATCCCATTTTTCGATGGGGATTTTGTTGATTTTTTGAAAGTTGTAAGCGATACCTACCAATACCGGTTTTTTAAAAGCTCTATCTTTTAAAGGTGCTAAAGCCCGATCATAATATCCTGCGCCACGGCCCAACCGATTACCCCTTTTGTCAAAGACGACTAAGGGTAGGAAAATTAAATCGAGATCGGCTATGGAAATAAGTTTTTCTTGAAAGATATTAGCTCTTCAATGCCAAAACGGTTTTTAATTAAAGGGTTTTCTAAATGACAGGAATAAAAATCTAAGTGGTGCTGATAAGAATGTAAGACAGGCAAATAACAATTTTTTCGGATTGTCTGTGCTTTTGTGAGCACTTTGTCAATACTCACTTCACCATCGTGTGCCTTGTAAAACGCAATATTTTTACTAACTTCAAAAGGGTTGAGCGTCATTATTTTATTATAAACGGCTTGGGCCGCATAAGTTTGCTCTTGAAGAAAAAGAGCGCTACGGCGATGACGAAGAAGGGCGCGTAGGTGCTTTTTGTCAGGGGCTGAATTCATTAAAAACCTCTATGACGTCGTCGCAAGCCGTTGATTGAACCCAAAGGCTCAAGTGGGAGTAGGCGGGCACTACCTCAGGCTCCCCATCGGTGATATGAATTCGATGGGCTTGCTCAACAGTGTAACCACAGCCAATTCCCTATCATATTCGTATCGGTTCAAATATGCGGTACTTGCAACGACATTCACAGAGGACACTATAATTATACAGCAATTTCTTCGTTAGTTTCCAGGAAATTTTCAATGCGTCGTTGAAGGTCCTGAATACGTTGGTTCATAACATCGATATAATTATTTTTTTGTTTACGCAACTGCATGAGTTCATGGCAGATATTTAGAGCCGTTACTATAGTTATATGTTCGGTACTATTGATGTTTACGGTTTGACGCATTTTCCGAATTTGCCCATCGACATAGTTAGCAGCTTGTTGAAGCGCTTGCGCTTGTTCGGGAGGGCATTTAATTTTATAACTGCGGTCGAGAATTTTTACCAAAATAATATTTTGCTCAACATAACTCATGGCATTTCTTCCCTTAATTGTGCGATTATTTTTTTTATTTTCTGAGCGGCATGAAGATTTTTTTCTACCAATAAAGATCGTTCCCGCACATTATTTGCTAATTTTTGCCGTAGCATATTATTTTCTGTTTTTAAACGCTCTAATGAACGCAATAAGTGATTTACTTGATATTCGAGTTCACTGAGTTCAATAGTGTGCGGTGGTTGCATCCCTGGGATATCCTCTTAGTATTTCTTTTACTTAAGTATTGATTTATAAATTAAGAATAATGTCTTCCCCTAATTAGGTCAACCTTAGATAGTTTTCTCAGAGTGGTGCTGTTGCTTGGTGCAACCAGTCATTTAATTCGTTATTCGGTAATAAATCTTTTAATACGAGGTAAATTTGCTGATGGTAATTATTAACCTGTTGAATTTCTTGCTCAGAAAGATCTGGTAGGTTAATGAGTTTTCGACAATAGGGAACTAATGTAAGGTCTTCAAAGCCATAAAAAGGGCCGTGACCTGTCATACTGTCGTTCGCTTTGAATTTTTCAGTAACCAAACAGAGGTTTTCAATTCGGATTCCATATTGATTGGTTATGTAAACGCCAGGCTCGTTGCTTACGATCATGCCTGGTTGCAGGGGAATTTGTGTATAGCGGGCCGTGATGGCTTGGGGTCCTTCATGCACGCACAAATAGCTTCCGACGCCGTGTCCAGTCCCGTGACCATAATCTAGTGCTTCACGCCACAAAAATTGGTGGGCAAAAGTATTGAGGTGTTCCCCACACGTTCCTTTCGGGAAGATTGTGTGGCGAATCGCAAGGTGTCCTTTAAGGACTAAGGTATAAAGATGCATTTGTTCTTGCGTGGGATTTCCTAAGTGAATAGTGCGAGTAATGTCAGTAGTCCCTGAGAGATACTGCCCACCCGAATCGATCAAATAAAGTGTAGAATCATCGATAGAGATGTCAGTTTCTGGTGTAGCTGCATAATGTACGATGGCCCCATGAGAGCCGAAACCACTAATACTGGGAAAGCTTAAATCTAAACAGCGCGAGTCTTCTCGACGAAAGGCTTCTAATTTTTGAGCAGCCGTTATTTCACTCACGCCTTCTTGCCAGTGGTTTTCCAGCCAATGTAAAAAGCGTACCATGGCGATAGCGTCAAGGATATGTGCTTCTTGTGCACCTTTTTTTTCTACGGGATTTTTAAGTGCTTTGGGTAATGTAATAGGGGAGGGTTTATAAATAAAATTTTTGGCATTTTCCAACTGTTTTCGGATCCACCAATTGGTTGTTTCAGGATCAATCCAAACACAGTCCGACAAGTTGGCAAGGGCTTCTCCCAAAGTGTGGTAAGATTTTATTTGGACCTTAATCTTTTTGAAGTAGATTTTATCCTCTTCAGTAAGCTTTTGTGAGTCTGTAAATAAGAAGGACTCATTTTGCGTGACTATGGCGTAACTTAAAGCGAGTGGATTGTAATCAATATCATTTCCTCGAATATTAAATAGCCAGGCAATAGCATCAAGAATATTCATTACCAGAACATCTGCGCCTTCAGATTGCAGAATTCTACGAAGAGTGACAAGTTTTTCTTCAGCACTTACCCCAGCATATTGTTCGGGGTGGAGTCGAATGGGATGGTTTGGGAGCGCTGGACGATCTTTCCATAATTGGTCCACGAGATTATTGTCTAGCAATAGAAGTTTTCCTTTCTTTGGGAGCAAGGCCTTCTCAATTTTTTCTACTTGGCGGATGCTAATAACTTGAGGGTCTGTAGCAAAGATGATGGGTCCTTTTTGCTCACGTAACCATTGATCGATACTGGGCGTTTCACCTTGACCCATTTTCATTAATTCAAAAAGCGTGCTATCAAGCTGCTGTTCTGCTTGTAAGAAATACCGAGGGTCGGTCCACAGAAAGGCATTATCCATTCCCACAATGACGTCTCCTGCGGATCCTGTAAATCTACTAATCCAAGCTCGACGTTGCCAACAAGGAGGGAGGTATTCATTTTTATGGGGGTCAGTGGCGGGAATATAGTAATAATCGGCACCAAATTCTCGCATTAATTGTCGTAATTGGAATAATCGATTTTTAATTGAGCTGTTGCTCATGGTAATTTCCTGTGCTTGAAAAGTCGCCATCATACTCGATTTTACTCTCTCTCGCGAGGCCAGTTAGTTTGGTGAAAGTTAAAAGTATCCCAAATTGGCTCTGGCATGATAGGATGCTTGCTATGCCAGTTTCTAAAAACAAATCAGGCCTCATTATTATTGGTGCGGGTCTTGTCGG
>NZ_NIQB01000053.1:0-2883 GCF_018687865.1 Coxiella-like endosymbiont of Rhipicephalus sanguineus
GGAACCACTATTATCGTATATCGTAGAACCTAAGCGTAAACCGCGTGATCAAGATTTTGTTGTGATTCACTTCAATGAAGAAAATGAAGCACGGTTGAAACAAATTATTATTGATGGTAGCGAGCGCTATTTAAAATCGCTCAATCCAGACATTGAGTCTGTTAAAGTGACTCGTCTTGCTCAAGGTGATCAATTTCTTAGAGTAATGACTCAAGCCAAAGTTGATTACTAAAGTCGTTCTCTCTCCGTCCGGATTGCCGCCCTGAGTACATTGCTGCTTTTCAGCGTCTAGGGGACCTAGCTACTAAGCAAGGTGTCGAGGGAAATTCCATACAGATTAATACGCTGCTTATTCATTTGGATAAAGCCCAAGCCATTCAACAAGACTTAACCTTGGGCCTGGATTACCGATTAACAATAAATTACTATCGCACGAATGAAAAAGGCGAAGCTTACGGATAGCGCAATAGCTGTATTTTACGGTTAAAAAGATTTAACACACTGGGAGTTAGTTAAGACCCAGCAAAATACACTAAGAACTATTGACAACCGCTATTATTTTTTATTCTGATTTCGCTTTCGAAATTTTTTGGGACCGTGTGGTCCGCGACCTCTTGGCATTTTATATCCCTTTTCTTATCTGATTGCTTAATACATCCAAAACCGCATTTACATACTTATACCCTTCCTGGGCACCGAATTCTTTCACTAATTCCAGTGCTTCGTCAATGATTACCTTATACGGCACATCTTTTCGATGAAGCAACTCATACGTGGCCAAACGCAATACTGCCAGTTCTATAGGATTTAAAGCGCTAATATCACGATCTAAATGCGTTACCATCAATTCCTCAATAAGAGCAACCTGCTGGATAGTTCCCGTTACCAAATCTTTAAAATAAAGAAAATCTGCATCAGAAATATCATTTTCTTCAGAAAATTGATTAATTAAAGCATCTGCTGGTGTTTTCCCAAAAGCCCATTGATAGAGGCTTGTAAGCCATAGCGCCGCGCGTTGTGGCGTTTATTATTTTTCATTAGATTTATTTTTCTGCTTTCTCTTTAAACGACGAATTTTATGGCGAAATGTATTGATATCTTGAAAGCTGCGATAGACAACGAAGCAAATCGCAAATAAGCAACTTCATCTAAGCCCGCACTTTTTCCATTACTAACTCACCCACCCACTGAGAACTCACTTCACATTCTCCGCTCGCTCGCAATTTATGAATGATACGTTGAACAGTAGCTTCAATTTGCTCTGTACTGGATAGGGCGTTTTTCTAACGCTTTCAATAATCCCGCACGGAGCTTTTCTTCATCAAATGTATGCACATCGGCCGTCTTGCTTAATGATCCGTGATAGGTTTAATTCAGCCATTTCAAAAGTAGTAAACTGTTCTTGGCATTTTAAACATTCACGGCAGCGCGCACTTTGGCGCTTTCTTCTACCAATCGCGAATCAATTACCTTGCTATCTTCTGCTTTACAAAAAGGACAATACATTAGCAGAGCACCGTTTCTCGACTATATACGGGAAATTGCTGAGTTAATTTTCTTACTTTTTCTTTGATATCAGCAATTACATTTTCATTAGTTGGATCATCTAAAATATCGCAAATCCAATGGCCCAGTTGTGAAACTTCTTTTTCTTTAAACCCCGCGTAGTAACGGCTGGCGTTCCAATTCGAAGACCACTTGTAATAAACGGTGAACGAATTTCTCCAGGTACCGTGTTTTTATTAACAGTAATGTTGGCCTGACCCAGTGCCAGCTCTGCGTCCTTCCCCGATATTTCTTTATCTAATAAGCTCACGAGAAACATGTGGTTTTGTGTGCCGCCTGAAACAACAGCATAATTGCGCTCCATTATTACGGCCACCATAACTTGAGCATTTTTTAAAATTTGTTGTACATAAGATTTAAATTCCGGCTGCATGGCTTCCTTAAACGCTACAGCCTTTGCAGCGATCACATGCATCAAAGGACCGCCTTGTGAGCCTGGAAAAACCGCTGAATTTAAGCGCTTTTCCACTTCGGGATTTGCCTTAGCTAAAATCAGTCCGGAACGAGGCCCTCGCAGTGTTTTGTGAGTAGTGGTTGTCGTCACGTCTGCGATGTTAACGGGAGAAGGATAAACTCCGGCCGCCACCAAGCCTGCCACGTGGGCAATATCGGTTATAAAATAGGCATTAACGTTATCAGCCATTTCACGGAAGCGTTGCCAATCCACTATCCCAGAAAAAGCAGAAAATCCCGCCAAAATCACTTTTGGCCGGTGCATCTCAGCCAACTGCGCTACTTGATCGTAATCAATATCGCCTTCTAAATTTAGTCCATAGTGAACTGCTTTATAAAATTTGCCCGAGAAACTTACTGGCGTACCATGTGTTAAATGCCCTCCATGTGACAGATCCATAGCCAACAAGTTATCCCCAGGATTCATAAGCGCCATGTACGCTTCTGCGTTAGCTTGCGAACCGGAATGAGGTTGGACATTGGCGTAGTCGGCCTTGAATAGGGTTTTCGCCCGATCAATAGCCAATTGCTCAGCAATATCAACAAATTCACAGCCCCCATAATAACGTTTATGAGGATAGCCTTCAGCATATTTATTCGTTAGGACAGATCCCTGAAGCTCTAACACCCGAGGACTCACGTAATTTTCTGAAGCAATTAACTCGATATGTTCTTCTTGCCGTTCCTCTTCGCCACGAACCGCTTGGGCAAGTTCGGGATCGAAGGCTTCTACCGTGAGACTGGGATCGTACATTTACAGGCTCCTTAGTTGGGCTAATAGCGCATTCTACCTGACCCCCGAAGACAATAGAATAGCAATTGGATTAAAGGCCCGTATAAGAAAGGAAAGGAGACGAGGTCCCT
>NZ_NIQB01000054.1:0-10632 GCF_018687865.1 Coxiella-like endosymbiont of Rhipicephalus sanguineus
AACACTAATGCTCATTAACGCCAAACACAATTGTTTTAATGTCGTTACCAGCCGGCGCAGAAATTAAAACTTTTTTTTGCCCCTGCTTTTAAATGTGCTTCGGATTTTTCTTTACTTGTAAATAGCCCCGTGCATTCAAGCACCAAATCGATATCAAGTTCCCTCCAGGGCAATTGCTCTGGATTCCTTACTGCACCTACTTTAATTTTATCACCATCGATCATTAATCCCTCTTTATCAAAACTTACATCAGCAGGAAACCGTCCATGCACTGAGTCATATTTAGTTAAATGAGCATTAGTGTTGATATCTCCCAAATCATTGATAGCAACAATTTTAAAATCGTGATGCTTTTTTGATTTATAAAAAGCTCGTAAAATATTTCGACCAATGCGGCCATAACCATTAATAGCAATTTTATATGTCATGCTACTTCTCCTTAAATTTCAAATTCGTCGAAAAATTCTTTCACCGTTTCAATAATTCGCTCTGGAGTGAAACCATATTCACGGTACATCATTTGATAAGGTGCTGAAGCACCAAATTGATCAATTCCAATTACTTTACCTTCACGCCCAACAAATTGATACCAATAATCTGGATGAGCCGCCTCAATAGCAATGCGCTTGGTTATGTGTGGAGGTAAAACCATTTTTTGATATTCAATATCTTGATTTTTAAAAATTTCACAACAGGGCATGGAAACCACTCGCGCCGGGATATTTTTTTCCAAGGCCTTCGCCGCTTCAACAGTAATCATTACTTCAGAACCTGTCGCGATGAGAATAATTTGGGAGGGTTCTGTTGCTTCCCACAATACATACCCCCCTCTTGCAATTAATTCCACTTGCTGGAAATCTCGATTTTGATGCCTAACTTTTTGACGAGTTAACAAAAGACAACTAGGTCCATGATGTTCAATCATCTCTCGCCAAGCAACAGCTGCTTCAGTACCGTCACAAGGACGCCACACCTGCAAACCGGGAATCATTCGCAAGGAAGCCAATTGCTCAATCGGTTGATGCGTAGCCCCATCTTCTCCCAAACCAATCGAATCATGAGAATAAACAAAAATAGAATGCGCTTGGGTGAGCGTTGCCAGACGAACAGCATTTCGCGCATAATCCGAGAAAGTTAAAAAAGTACCGGCAAAGGGGATAAAGCCGCCATGTAACGCAATGCCATTCACAATAGCTGTCATTGCAAATTCACGCACACCATATTCAATATAATTTCCCTGGCGGTTTTCTTGACTCAAAATGGTAGCTCCAGACCATTTCGTGCAATTGGATTCTGATAAATCGGAAGAGCCGCCAATTATTTCAGGTAATGAAGATGCAATAGCATTTAAACATTGTAAGGATAATTTACGCGTAGCATTATCTTCTTTGGATTCTTCCCTATTTAAAATAAACTCTTGTATTTTTTTGGCGTAGTCTGCGGATAACAATTTTTTTTGTCGTCGCAAAAACTCTTTTGCCAATTCCGGATGATGTTTCTCATAATTCGTAAATAGTTGATTCCACTGAGTTTCACATTCCTTCCCCCTTTTTTTGCATCCCATGCAGCATAAATCTCTTCTGGAATTTCAAATGGCGGATAAGGCCAATTTAAAATTTTACGGGCACCAGCCACTTCTTCTTCTCCTAAGGGAGCCCCGTGTGTCACTGCCTGGCCCGCCAAAATAGGTGCTCCGTATCCAATTATCGTTTTGCAGCAAATAAGGGTGGGCCTGGTGATTTCATTTTTTGCCGCGATAATAGCTTGGGAAATGGCCTTGGGATCATGCCCATCAATATAGGGAATGACCTGCCATCCATAAGCTTCGAAGCGCTTTGGTGTATCGTCGGTAAACCATCCTCGCACATCCCCATCGATGGAAATTCCGTTATCGTCATAAAAAACAATTAACTTCCCCAAGCCCAAGGTTCCTGCTAACGAACAAGCTTCATGAGAAATGCCTTCCATGAGGTCGCCATCCCCAACAAAAACGTAGGTATGATGGTCCACGATGGGAAATGCCTTACAGTTAAAAACCTAGCCAGAATCTGTTCGGCGATCGCCATCCCGACACCATTGGCTAGTCCTTGTCCAAGTGGTCCAGTCGTTGTTTCCACACCCGGGGTATGTCTAAATTCGGGATGGCCCGGTGTGCGTGAATGGAACTGTCGAAAATTTTTTAAATCTTCAATTAATAAATCAAAACCGGTCAAATGTAACAGCGCATATTGCAACATAGCACCGTGACCGTTCGATAAAATAAATCGATCGCGATTCGCCCAATGGGGATTAGCGGGATTGAATTTTAGAAAATCGCGCCACAATACTTCCGCAATATCCGCCATTCCCATCGGCATTCCGGGATGACTGAATTAGCTTTTTCTACGGCATCCATTGCAACGCACGAATCGCATTAGCACACTCTTGGCGTGATGGCATTGGCTTTCCTTCGATGGCTCTAAATCAAATCGCAAATGATAACGCGTCTGGAAGGATCACGCAATTTGGAGATTCATATTAATTCGTAGGCGTCCTTCGTTGAGAATTGGAACTTAAGTCAGCGTTGGGGGGCAATGTGCTGAACTATAGACTCCAGGGTCTGGAGTATCATCTCCTAGGGTTAGAATGTTGTTAGCTTTATTGTAGACCCCTCTAATTTTTCCAGAATTAAAGTTAAACATCTAAGATTTTTTTGTTTCTCTCATCGCTTTTTAAAGAATAAGTATAGGGGCTTCCTTGTTCCGGCACGGCTGAACCACCAATTACTCTATTCAATAGCCAAAAAAAGTAGGAACAGTACAGTAGCGACCTACTAATAGCAAGGAATCAGCATAACCTAAATAACCCATTAAAACTATCCTTAAAGAGCTAATTTTAGTGGGAATTTTCACATCTCTTCTCCTATCTTTTCTCATTATTCTTAAAATAGAAGTATAATGCATTTCTTAAATTTTTTGATAAAGGAACTAAACATGTGTGGCATTGTAGGAGCCATTGCTCAACGTCATGTGGCGAACATTTTATTGGAAGGTTTGAATCGTTTGGAATACCGTGGCTATGATTCAGCCGGGATTGCCATTCTCCATCCAAAAACGACAAAAATTCAACGAATTCGCGTCAAAGGTAAAGTTCAAGCGCTCGCGGAAAGGCTGGGGAAAAAACCTCTACGGGGTTATACCGGCATTGCCCATACTCGCTGGGCAACGCATGGAAAACCAACAGAAAAAAATGCACATCCCCACTGCTCAGAGAATGACATTTCCATCGTTCACAATGGCATCATTGAAAATCACGAATCACTTCGACAAAAACTCACAAAATCAAGCTATGTGTTTGAGACCGAAACCGATACCGAAGTAATTGCACATTTGATTCATTACCACAGTAAAAAGAAACAGGAATTATTATCAGCCATCCAACAAGCCATTCAAGAATTGAGGGGAGCTTATGCATTAGCCATTATTTCAACTATAAAACCCGAAGCATTATACGTCGTTCGCTGCGGCAGCCCTCTTGTCATTGGATTAGGAATTGGGGAGAATTTTATTGCTTCAGACATCAGCGCTTTGCTTCCCGTAACTCAGCAATTTATTTATTTAGAAGAAGGAGATGTCGCTAAAATTGGAATTGATACTGTTTCCATCTACGACCAAGCTGGAAAATTAATTGAACGGCCTTCCTATACTTCAAAAATTAATTACGATACGGCGACAAAAGGAAAATTCTGTCATTTTATGCAAAAAGAAATTTTCGAGCAACCCCAAGGCGTGCTCGATACGATTTCTGGGCATTTAATTAATAACACAGTGACTCCACAGAGTCTCGGACATAAAGCGGAATCTATTTTTAGAAAAATAAAACGTCTTCAAATAGTTGCTTGCGGTACAAGTTTTCACGCTGCTTTAGTGGGTCGCTATTGGTTGGAAGCCTTAGCCGACATTCCCTGCCAAGTAGAGATTGCCAGCGAAAATCGATATCGCAAAGCTGTAGTGGAACCTAATACTTTATTCATCGTAATATCCCAATCGGGTGAAACAGCTGATACATTAGCAGCTCTACGCCAAGCGAAAAAATTAGGATATGCAGCAACCTTAGGTATTTGCAATGTCCCAACCAGTTCAGTAGCCCGTGAAGCTGATCTAGTTTTCCTTACTCGCGCAGGAATCGAAATCGGGGTTGCCGCCACTAAAACATTTACCACCCAATTAGTTTCTTTATTATTATTGGCGGCTTTGTTTCACCGAGGAAATAACGACAATCACGAAATTATTATTAACCATTTACGAAATTTGCCAGACCTTTTACAAAAACCTTAGATTTAGATGCTTCTATCAAGCAATTATCCAAACGTTTTTTAGATAAACAACATGCTTTATTTCTGGGACGTGGTGCACTTTTCCCAATTGCCTTAGAAGGCGCTTTAAAATTAAAAGAAATTTCCTATATGCACGCAGAAGCTTATCCTGCAGGTGAATTAAAACATGGTCCTTTAGCTTTAATCGACAAAGGTATGCCGGTAATCGTTGTTGCACCTAATGATCACTTGATTGAAAAATTGGAATCCAATATGCAAGAGGTCCAAGCGCGGGGAGGCGAGTTATATATTTTCATGGATGAACAAATTCCCTGGGAATCCAAAATGGATAATAGCTCAGCTATCCGAATGCCTACTATGGCTGATATTATCGCTCCGATCGCCTATACTGTGCCTCTACAATTATTGGCCTATTATGTGGCTGTCTTAAAGGGAACAGATGTCGACCAACCACGCAATTTGGCGAAATCGGTCACAGTGGAATAGCATTGGAATTCTTTCTCGCTAGTAGACCACAAATTCAACCTCAGCGAGAACAAGTAATCATATATTTGCAATGGTTAATGAGAAGCAGGATTAATATATTAAAGTGTATAAGACAAACATTCTCAAATTACTACTTAGGGCCTATAAGAATCAAAATATTTTTAAAATATATTCTAGGGATCATATAATTCCTCAGAAGTAGTGAGGGCTATAAAAAATCCAAAGTCTGTCATTCCGGCGAAAACGGGGATCCAGAGGAAAGAATGTCTTAGGCTAGCCTTTAGATTCCAGCTTTCCTGAGAATGACTGTACTTGTGGTAATGATAGAAAGAATCTAATCCCGCAAAACCAGGTTCTTTCAAGCCTTTGACACCAACATCGATTGCAAAAACTACACCAGCCGGTGGAGGCAAAATTTCAGTTTCGCCAATTCCTTGAGAGCAAGAAGTCACGTATAAACGACCCAAATTTGATCCGCCGAAAATACAACTCGTAGGACGTTAGACGGGCATTTCAATGATTTTATTTTCTTGGCCACATCTGGTGCAGGTGCATAACGGAAAATTTTCTACTATTCCATTGTGCTTGCCGAATATATCCTTCACTACTGATCGTTAAGCCGTCAGACTCTATGGAGCTTTTTTCTAATTGGACAAAAATACGCCGATTTAAAATTGCTCCGTGATTAATATCAAAATCATATTCTCAAAATCATATTCATAAATCTGATATTTCAGTCCGTATAATAAAAAATTTGATCATCCGGACTAAAACTCAACCTATTTGAAATAGTAATGCCTTCTTGCATTTTAGTCAGATTTCCATCAAGGTCTAAGCAGTATAAACCTAATTTAGAATTTTTAACATCAAGGTTCGCCACTCCGATCCAAAATCGTCCCGCTCGATCACATTTTCCATCATTCATGCGCAATTCATTGCTCCAGGGTTCGATCGCCGCAAGCCTGGTCATTTTCAAAGAAAGAATTTCCACTCCAAAAATTGCATTGCCGAGAGTAATCACAACACCACCTTTTTACGTAGCACAACTGCACCAATAAAATCTGGCATTTCCCAGGACTGGTAATCACGCTGACGCGATTTAATCGATGTAAAGAAGGCTTCGCAATATCAAATCCAATACAAAACATTTTCAAAGGGATGTCATATCGGTCCTTCGCCTAAAGAGTTTTGTCCTTTCCAAACTATTTCAATATTCATTGATCAACCGGCTGTTAATGTGGCGGAAACAAATTTTACTGATTTAAAGTAAGAAAGTGACCTAATATGCTTCCAAGAAATCACCAAAATATTTTTATTGAATTGATAGGACTTTGGGATAGGAGCAATAAAATATCCTGTAGCATCCGGATATTTTTTGAGGAAACTTTTCATCCCTCTTTGTTGATAAAGAGATATATCAATAGCTGTTACACATTCAATTCCGATAAGCTTTTTTTAGTTTTTAAAATTAAATCAATCTCAGTACCGCCCCAAATCTGATAATAATAGAGACTCGGCTTGAATTTCCCTTCTGAGAAGCGTCAATAAACTGCTGTGCTGCCAAATGAAGCTTTGTTTTCTGCCAAGAAAAGGGTTTATCCCACGAGTCAAATATTCTATATTGAGAGTGTACCTTCGGGTTTTCAAAAGATGATAATTCGTATATCAAAAATAAGGATCTTAAAGCTAATAAATTTTTTAATAAACGCCGGTTTGCTACCCAATTCATGAGCCAACTTAGACAAAGAGATAAGAGGCATTGCAGCAATGATATTTAGTAAGTTAACAGCTAATTCACTGTCGTAATTACCGTCTTCCAGCTGTTTTAAATCTCTATAACAGATTACCTCTAACCAACTATTGATAACACTTATTCGTTCTTCAGAATTGCTTAAACCACAGAAAATAGACATTCTGCTTCGCTCAAGCCATGTATTCAACGCTTTTAGATTTTAGCTAATTTTAGCTGGACTTGCGTCATTAAATTTAAACTTCACCCAGGGATCCATAAACGCTTGACTATTTATTTCCTACATTGTCAGTAGGATACAGACGCGTGATCTCCATTCTACTAGCTAAAGATTCTCGAACCCCTACTTTAAAGGAAAATTCTACTGAACTCGAAAAGGTAAAAATACCTAGCCGCCGTTCTTCATCAATCAATGCTTTTAATGCTTTTATAGAATCGAATATGTGGGGTACCTTCTAGGCTTCATCGATGATGAGCGGGGGTGGATTGATAGCTACTTTTGTTTAATAGAAATTATTCTGGAGCGTGCTTCGCTCTTAGAGCGATTTCTTGCTTATCAAAAGTGAGATAGGTGAGGTGCCCTACTGAAGACACGGCGGACCACTCTTTCATTAAGAAGGTGCTTTTGCCTACCTGTCAAGGAGCTAAGACTCCCAATACGGGAAACATTTTAGCACGTTTTAGAAGAATCCTTTCAATATGTGCCGTTTCCCGATGATGCATCTCAAAACACCTGCTTATTGAATTAATATTACAGGAACTTTAAAATGAGCACCATTAAAAGACCACTCACAACCATGCCCGCTACCAGACGCCAAATTATAGAAATATTTACACCATAACTCACTAAATAAGCGGTTAAAAAGGAAGTGAGACCAAAACACAATGCCATAATGCCGCCAGTGACGCCCATCACCCATCCTTGTTCGTTTTCGCTCAAATAAACGACAGCAATGGAAATCTCTACGAACACCATTAAAATCTACAAATAAATAAAATTTCGTGGGTCAGGACAATTAAGGGTATAAATAAAGCAGTCAAAAAAACTGATGGTTATAACGGCTTTCAATCGAAATTGCTTTACAAAGTAATCGACTAAATAACCACAACCGATGTTAAAACCGATTCCCATATCAGCGAGCAGTAAGGAAACTTTTAAAGTGGTATATCTGTAGCGGTGTAAAATAAACATCGAAATGAATAAACATCGAAATGAAGGAAAAGAAATTATTCCAGCTATAAATTATCACCAATAAAACAACGGATAATTTTTAATTTTTTCATGCTTGAGCCGAAATAAAAATATTTACTGCATAATGAAATCGAATACGCACTTTCCCTGTTTGTTTGAAGGTTTCTTTAAACAGACAGCATAATAAAAATGCATTGAACAATGAAATTAAAGAAGAAAAATAAAGCGGCGTCGAAAATCCAAACCAATTTACAAAACGGCTATCTGACAGAACGCCTCCAATAATCGGGCCAATGATAAAGTCTAATGAGATTGATAATAAAATCAATCCAATATTTCGCGCTTTATGTTCCTCAGAACTGACATCCACAATCGCAGCTTGCACAATGGGTTGGCTACCTGCTGTAAAGCCGGCAATCACTCGTCCCAAGATTAAAAAGACCAAACTATGGATAACTAATGAAAAGACCGACAATAAATAACCGAGAAACGATCCCATTAAGAAAATTAATAATGCTTTTCTAACCTATCGTATCAGAAAAATCTCCCTAATCTAGCACACTATAAAAATACCCACAGTTATCAACTCATAAAAAATCTCGGGTGGCTAACGAAGTCGCTGCCGATAAAAAATCAGAATGCGTGTCGATGATGATGGCATTTAAAACTAGAAAAAGAAGACTCAAGCTCATCCCATCAATAAAAAGCACTAAGAACAAAGGGACCATAAGAGACTCTATGTTCAGAGCAATCCCAACGCTTAAACGAGTGTTTAACAAATTGGAAGACAGGACAAAATACCTAATTAGAGTAAATGATTAATCCTTTAATCAAATTATTACAAAGAAAAAAGCCGTTCCTTGGTTTCTTCATTATGTCAATCATTAGATCTTGTTAGTTAGTTAGTTAGTTAGTTAAGAATTAGCAAAAATATAAATAATCAATCGCTATTATGAAGGTTATTCACTGCAGCAGCAGGCGTACGGCAGTCATGGATAATCCAGGGACATTGACCCGTGGCTCCATTATCATGTTCGTAAGTGCGACTTACTCCATTTTTGTCCTCAATCTTAACAAGGCCATCGGCATTCCCATAAGGTGTTGTAATAACAATTGCTACCGTTTGGCCGTCCGGGATAGTACAAGGCCCGTTTTCAGGACAACCATTGTCAAATCTCACATCCCCCTGATAAGGATTAGGTGAGTAAGAAACAACCCAAGAAGATTTAGAAATGTTCTTTATATAAAATAACACGTATAGTTGCCAAAACAGTTTTTTGAAGCAATAAAGCCATACTTGAGACAGCTAAAAAAGTCTCAATTTGAGTTAGTTTTTTAAACTTTGAAGTTAGTAACATTAAAATTTTTCCGATTAAATCTGGAAACTAGGAGTATGGCCACTATACTACCTATTCATCAATTAGCTAACTTATTGACCGGTAGCGGTTCCCCGCTTGCCCCCTCATGGGATCAGAAACCAGCTCTACTTATATGCTCTACTTATTATGCTCTACTTATATTAATTATAGTCTTTAGGGTATAGTCTTTAGGGTTATATAAAAGCTTACGAATTCGACGGGTTATATAGCAGACAATTAGTAGCCTCATCACTAGCCGAAGGGTCGATGAAATCGATCCAGGTAAGTATGCCTCCTTGTAAGCTTGAAACTTGGGTAATCCCACTATCTTTTTAGTAATTGTGCAGCGAAATGGTTACGCTGACCATATTTGCAATAACAAACGATAAGTTTATCTTTCGGTAACATCGTTAGAAACGCGTTAAGTTCTTGTAACGGAATATCTTAGGCCGCCAATATGGACAGATATCTCTTTCATAAAGTTCACGCACATCAATTAATATAAAATGTCTGAGTTTGATTTTTCTAACCACTGAGAGAGCTTTGTAACTTCTATTTCCTAAATTTGTCCCCGACCCTTATCTTTTGGAAAAAGATCACTGACTGATTTACCCTCAACACAACACGGGCCGAGGATTTTTGAGTATAATAAATTCTTTTATTCTCATCGATAAATCATCGATGGCTAGCAGTCCGCCCGGATAGCATTTTTTCTTTGCTTAGTAAAATTTTTATAGCCTCGGTGGCTTGAATACCACCTAAAATTCCAGGCAATACACCTAGAACACCACCCCTAATTCACAATTAGCAGTAAGTTCTTCTGAAGATGTTTCATATAAACAACGGTAAAATGGGCCATCTTGATAATTAAAGACGCTACATTGTCCCTGAAATTGATAAATACTGACTGAAATTAATGGTTTTTTAAATTTAACGCAAACATCATTCAATAAATAACGGGAGCGATAATTATCCGTGCAATCGATAAATAATTTTAAAATCGCGCACTGTTTTTTCTGCATTATCTTCGCTTATAAAAGTTTCATAAGTAATTATTTGCAATGAAGGATTAAATCGTTCAAGGAAATATTTTGCTTGAATCGCTTTATGCTTGCCAACATCATTAGGTGTAAAAATGACTTGTCGTTGAAAGTTCGATACTTCCACTTGATGGCCATCAATAATGCCAAAGGTGCTAATACCTGCCGCTGCTAAATATTGCAATACAGAAGAACCCAATCACCCACTCTCCCCCCAAGCACCCACACACAGAATATGCGCATTTAAAAGTCGCGCTTGCCCTCCCCTGACCAATCAATGGCAAATGGCAAGGATAACGTTGAATATCAATAGGGGACGCCATAAACCCTAATGTGCCTCATCCCAATTGCTGCCAACTCCAATATCAACCACCAGAGGCACCGAAAGGGAGGAAGCTTCTTCCATGGCTTTTTTG
This sequence comes from Coxiella-like endosymbiont of Rhipicephalus sanguineus, assembly GCF_018687865.1. Classification (NCBI taxonomy): domain Bacteria; kingdom Pseudomonadati; phylum Pseudomonadota; class Gammaproteobacteria; order Legionellales; family Coxiellaceae; species Coxiella-like endosymbiont of Rhipicephalus sanguineus. The sequence continues at coordinate 10,558 of NZ_NIQB01000054.1, forward strand.
ATTTGCGGAACCACATGATCGAGATCTTTTTCAGCGACCTCAAAAACGAGCTCGTCGTGCACCTGCATGATCAAA
>NZ_NIQB01000055.1:0-10146 GCF_018687865.1 Coxiella-like endosymbiont of Rhipicephalus sanguineus
ATGAGGCCTATTACACTTTCGTATGCTAGTTATCAAATATTACAAACATTAGGTGTATGGGAAGACCTGGCTGCTGAATCTTGTCCTATTTCTACCGTCCAGGTTTCTGATCAAGGTGCATTAGGCACCTTACGTTTTCGATCCAGTGAATTAAGGGTTCCCGCTTTAGGTTATGTAGTTCCTTTTTATAAATTACAGCACGTACTTTATCAACGAGCAGCCTCTCAAAAGAATGTGGAAATTATCCCCATTACTAAAATTCTTGCTATTCATTGTGGTGGGGTGGCTTCGGTTAATTGTCTGGCCGTTGAGGGAGAAAAAGATCTGCAAACAAATTTGCTCGTTGCTGCGGACGGAACCCAATCTACAGCGCGGCGATTATTAAATATTCCTACAGAAGAAAAAAATGAAAATGAAGTTGCACTGATTGCCTCAATGGAATTAGCAAAACCACATAATCAAACTGCCTATGAGCGATTTACGCCGCAAGGAACGCTGGCTATTTTACCGCTCTTTAACCAGAGTCAGTGTTGTTTAGTTTGGTCTTTGTCGAAACAATTGGCTGAAAAAGTTAGCGAGTGGTCTGATGAAGAATTTCAAAGTAAGGTTCAGAAAATTTTTAAAAATCGTTTAGGAGAAATTAAATCGCTTAAACGAGGGAAGCAATTCCCTTTACAGCTACTAATTGCTAAAGAACAAATTCGTCCAGGCTTTGTTTTATTAGGAAATGCTGCCCATACCCTTTATCCCATTGCTGCTCAGGGTTTTAATTTAGGATTACGAGATGTGGCAGCGCTCAGCGAATTGGTAGTCTCTGCTTATCAGAAGCATAAACTTTTGGGGGAAATTAATCTTTTACAAGAATATATTAAATGGCGTAAAGAGGATCAGGATCGAATAATTGGATTAACTCGAAATATTTCACAATGGTTTGGCTTACAATTACCTTTAGTGAATCGAGTCCGAGGTTTAGGGTTGTTAGCGACAGAATTGTTGCCTCCGATTAAAAATCAATTGGCCAAACGCTTGCTCGGTTTAGCGGGACGTTTGCCCAAATTAGTGCGAGGTGAACTCGAATGGATGTGACAACGTCGTCTGAATTGATACCCGTCACCATTATTGGTGGCGGGATGGTAGGGCTATTATTAGCAGCATTATTAGCAAATGCAGAAATAAAAGTTACCCTTATTGAAGCAAAAAAACCTTTGTTGTGTTTGAGTAAAGACAATTTAAATTCTCGGGTAAGTGCAATTAACACAGTTTCCAGACGATTATTAAACAAAATTAATTGTTGGCAGGATATTCGCAAGTCAACTTATTCTCCTCTGGTTAAATTGGATGTGTGGGATAGCGCTGGTGGAGGAGAAATTATTTTTGATAGCGCCGACGTTAGTGCATACGCTTTGGGCGCCATTATCGAAAACCGGGAGATTGTTCGAGTTCTCTGGCAAAAATTACAAGAGGATCCCTTAGTTGAATTTATTTGCCCAGCTCAACCTTGGAACCTCTCATCTTTTGACAAATTTATTGCTCTTGAGTTAGATAATCAAAAAACAATTCGGACTTCACTGCTCGTGGGAGCCGATGGTTCAGCCTCATGGCTTCGCGAGCAAATGAATATTAATATACAAGAACGTTCTTACGAACAAAGCGCCGTCATCGCCGTCGTTAAAACCGAAAATCCTCATGAACAAACCGGTTGGCAAGCGTTTTTACCAGATGCCGTGTTAGCTTTATTACCTTTAGCCGCTTCCCATCATTGTGCTATTGTTTGGTCGATTTCTCCAGAAGAAGCAAGCCAATTAATAGCCGCGGATGAAAAATCATTTAATACAAAAATAAATAATGCTTTTGGGTTACGATTAGGTGAGATTCAGCGGCTAACGCAACCCAAATCTATCCCCTTAATAATGCGTCATGCAAAAAAATATTTAGATTCTCGTAGGGTATTAATCGGTGATGCAGCGCATACGATTCATCCTCTAGCAGGACAGGGAGTTAATTTAGGTTTTATGGATGCGGCTTGTTTAGCACAATGCATTATTGACGCTCACCACGAAAAATGTGACGTGGGTAGTTTTCGGGTTTTGCGTCGCTATGAACGTTGGCGCAAAGGAGATAACGTTATGATGCTAGCAGCCATGCGATTCTTTAAAGAATGCTTTGGCACTCAATTGCCTTTTATCGTTCAAGCGCGCAATATAGGATTGACAATGACTAATCGACTTAACTTTCTTAAAAACTATTTTATGAAAATTGCAATGGGTGAGTCACTCGATTTGCCTGATTTAATTAGGCGTTAAATTAATTAAAATAAAATTAATTTTTCTTGATCATTGACGTTGAAGACGGGTGTGATAAGGTCGTAGGGAGCTTCAGCGATTATAAGGAGATTTTTATGAGAGGCCCTATTTAAAGCCATTGTACGTCAAACTTTCTTTGATTTGATTTGAAAAATTGTAAGAAATAGTTTTCTGAAATGATTTCCTCCTTAGTTTTAATCGGAGGCTCGGGAGCGGTTTATTACTTTAGTGTGAAAGAAAAATTTGTTAGGTTTTTTGTAGATAACTATATTTTTACCACTGACCATCATATTTTGGAAGAACTTAGTGCGCCTACTGCATGAGTTGGTTGTCTTTGCGGTTACCAGATCTATTTGGTGGCCCGCAGCACTATTATAATCTTTGTTAGTTGTCCCTCTGCCTTCGGATCAAACACCGTTAGTCCCAGAAGGGATAGAGGAAATAGGTTAATTGCTGCAATCGGAAAGTTTCAAAGTGGTAAAATCAAATTCTAATTGAATTAGTAAAAGATAATTTGATTTATTTAGCAGAGAATATAAGGCTATTTATATCATTTGTTCTATTGCCTCGGTAGGGCTGGTCAGTTATGCATTAACTAATTTAGTTTAAATGATGAAGAGGAATCAAGTATTTAGTAGACGGAAGAAAGAATCTAATACGAGTTTTGCTCTGGAACGAACAATAGATAGATGAAGCTGAAACCATGGTCGCGCCGGCTGGTACTGAGGACCATCCTCTTGGCCTTCAAAACCACTAAAGAGTTATTGGTAAATTAATCATGATATCGCCCTAAGCCTAACATTTAGGTGGGAATCATTGGTTGTGCTACACTTTTTCACTTATGAAAGTTAGTCAATTTTTTTAGCTACTGTTAAAGAAATCCCTTCAGATGCTGAACTTAGCAGCCATAGATTGATGATTCGTGCGGGCATGTTACGTAAATTGGCGAGCGGTTTATATACCTGGTTGCCCTTAGGGTTGCGTGTTTTAAAAAAAGTGGAAAACATTGTTCGGGAAGAAATGAATCGGAGTGGTGCGCTAGAATTATTAATGCCTATAGTGCAACCAGCGAACTTATGGCAAGAATCGAATCGCTGGGAAGCTTACGAAGCTGAATTATTAAGAATTATTGATCGGCATGAGAATGCATTTTGTTTTGGTCCTACCCACGAAGAAGTAATTACGGATGTCGCTCGCCAGGAATTGCGTAGTTATAAACAATTACCTGTTAATTTTTACCAGATCCAAACTAAATTTCGTGATGAAATTCGTCCCCGATTTGGCGTGATGCGTTCCCGTGAATTTTTAATGAAAGATGCTTATTCTTTTGATCTCGATGAAAAGGGAATGCAAGCGGCTTACAATGAAATGTATGACGCTTATGCGCGTATATTTACTCGTTTAGGATTAAATTTTCGTGCAGTATTAGCGGATACTGGCGCTATTGGTGGTGACTATTCCCACGAATTTCAAGTTCTGGCCGATGTGGGTGAAGATATTGTAGTTTATAGCGATGAAAGTGATTACGCGGCCAACATTGAAAAAGCAAGCGCTCAGGCGCCGCAAGGTGAACGACCAGCACCTACGGCTGATATGACAAAAATAGCAACCCTCAACGTTCGTACGATTAAACAATTAGCGGAGATATGCAATATTCTCCCGGAAAAATGCGTCAAAACCTTTATCGTGAAAGGAGAAGAATCTCCTTTTGTGGCGCTTATTTTACGAGGTGATCACGAATTAAATACAGTAAAAGCACAGAACATAGCCGGTGTTGCTTCTCCCTTAGTTTTTGCCAATGAAAAAGAAATTAGGAAAACTATTGGTGCTGGGCCTGGATCTTTGGGGCCTGTGAATTTGCCGCTTCCCTATATCGTGGATCGAGACGCTGCGCATTTGGCTAATTTTTGTTGCGGAGCCAGCGAAGATGATTTTCATTTTATAAACGTTAATTGGGATCGTGATGTTCCTTTAGGAGAAGTGGCTGACCTTCGAAATGTGGTTGCAGGGGATCAAAGTCCTGATGGTAAAGGTCACTTACGTTTTGCTCGGGGAATTGAGGTGGGTCAAGTGTTTCAACTTGGCGAAAAATATAGTCGTAAAATGAAGGCCACAATTATCGATGAAATGGGGAAAAGCCGCTATATGCAAATGGGCTGTTATGGAATCGGTATTTCGCGAACGGTGGCGGCAGCAATCGAGCAGAATCATGATGAAGCTGGAATTATTTGGCCTGAAGCAATGGCTCCTTTTTCAATAGCTTTAATTGGTCTCAATAGTCATAAGTCTTATCGAGTGCAGATAGCTTGTGAACGAATCTACCATGAGTTGATCGAAGCAGGTTTTGAGGTGCTCTGGGATGATCGTAAAGAACGACCAGGTGTCATGTTTGCTGACATGGATTTAATAGGCATTCCACATCGATTACTGATTAGTGAGCGTGGTTTGGATAAAAATACTTTGGAGTATAAATTTCGTCAAAATCAGGAGATAGAAGATTTATCCATTGAGCACCTAGTGGTTTTACTTAAAGAAAAAACCAAGTGAAACTAAACTCGTTAAATTCAAAATGCGAAATCTGAAGAGTTCTAGTCGGTTTACGTGGTGATTAATCGTTTTCTTATGATTGTTAAGAGTTTTTTTATTTTTATGGTTCCCCCGAGTTATTGTCCATTTGATCTCTTCCTGTTTAAAGAGATTCACTTATAAATCTAGCACAAATTTGAAAGAAAGAATATTGCCTTCTTTTAATATTTTCTTAAGGTTTATGAGATATCCTTGCCCAATGTTAAAACAAAATCCGAGTAGACGATTACTCTGTCGTTGGGCAGGATGGTTTTTCACTGCTAATGCATTCATTTACTTCTTTATTGGTCTTAATTAGCTTTTCTAATTACCCAATTTTGATTCCATTCCTTTGATGACCCACACGAGAGTGATTCTAGGTTAGATTTTTATGCTAATAGGACTTTTCGGTCAATAGGCCTTCTTTGCATTTTTGTACTTCTTGCCGTTATTAGTCCTTGTTTGTGGCAGATGCGCTTGTTTATTATCTCTATTGTTACCACACTTAGCAGGCGTGGCATGGAGAATTCCGAGCAGGGATTTTTAATCAAGTCTTGGAATTATCATGGATTGAGTGGAGCAACGCGGTTGTAATAGGTTGTAATAGAATAGGTTTGTTATTGATTGGTTTGGAAACAAGTATTGCTTTTTATGTATGGTAAGAAAGTAAATAACAAAACTCGGCAGCATGGTTGGTTGTTTGGTCTTGTTTTCGCAACGTGCTTATTTTTATCTTACACATTAACGCTGGCTACAACCGCAGATGTAACTGAAGATGTTAGTGCTCAAAGTAATAAATCATGTTCTCGTAATGGAAGTGCAAATTATTCCTTTTATTCCTTATTACAATGCCGTATTTGATTTATTATTTAAGTGTAAAAGATTCCAGTTTAGAATTGGAAACCCGGGACGATGGTTTTTTTGTACAAAATGTGGAAGTAGCTAAGTCTCTCAATTATCCTTTGAATCCTCTACAATGTCGACCATCTCAAACTCCTACAATATTGTTATATAGCGTTAGATGCATGGTGATTTGAAATGCTAAACCCTAAGGTAACACCGAACATTTATCGATTTCCTCAAAAATCTTGGGTATTTTGAGATAATTTAAGTGGTGGAAATTGCACGCGTCCTGGGATTTTCTCTTTATTTTACAGCCTTCCAGCTAACTATTGGACAGCGATGTTGAAACAACATTGTTTTCCTGCCTTTATTGATCAATTATTACAAGATCATTATCAGACTAATATTTTCAGAAGTGTTTCTTTGCATTATCCCGCTTTTGATGAAACAGTGTTTCATGAAACAAAAAATTTACAGATCAACACACCCGGCGCTGAATCTTTTTACCGTGATCGAGATGCATCACGCAAGAATTTAAAGATTTTATCAACCATATAAACTTAAACTCCGAGAAGCCTTTTTTAGTTTTGTTTTTTTATGATGAAACACACAATTATTGCGAGTCATCCGAAAATTACTTAAAACCCTTACAACCTGCTATCAAAGTTTAGAATCGTTTATTGTTAAAAATTCTGCTGACCCGTTACCTTATTTAAATTGTTATCGAAATGCGGCGTATTTTGATGATGCTTTAGTAGGACAGGTATTACAGGAGCTGAAAGGCCATCAGTTGCTGAAAGGCCATCAGTTATTACAAAATACTATTGTGATTATCACTGCGGATCATGGCGAAGAATTTAATGAAAATCATCAGAACTATTGGGGGCATACGAGCGATTATACACCGTGACAAGTGCATACACCTTTGATCATCTATTGGCCTTCTAAAAAGGCTGAAATAAATTATCGAACCAGTCATTACGATGTGATTCCCACCCTAATGCAAGGAGCACTGAATTGTCAAAATGGGAAATTATGGAGTTCTTTTTTAACAAAAACCAATGCTGACTACAGAAAAATCTACCATTAAATTGACTCCTTCCTTAGATAGCCTTTTTTATGGGTTATGGTAGGATTGTGAGAGGTGTTAGTCCAAGCAGAGACAGAAAATTACACCCTGTCCTAGGTGGTTAACTCATCATCAATCTTGCATTTCACGGTCTATTCATTCGATAATAGACGCTTCTAGCGACGACTACAACTATAAGGAATCCCTCATGTCTCAATCATCCGCCAAATCCCGACGCATTTTATACCGTCGTTGGGCAGGATGGTTTTTTGGGTTAATACATTCCTGGGCCTATTAATTAATCTTAATTATTTTTGAATGCTGCCAAATTTTCACTCAATGAATGGTATTACGGTAGGTCGCATAGCATTAGGATGGATATTTTTAATTGCTTCGTTCATCACTCAACTACAAGTTTTATTCTTTTTTTTGGTTGCTTGATTATAATTGGAATAATCACTCTGTTCCCCCGTCGATGGATTGGATTTATATTAGGTATGATTTTTACTTCATTACTCGTTGTTGCTTTGATTATTGATAGGCTTTGATTATTGATAGTGTGACTTTGGACTTGTATCAAATGCACTCTCAGTGTGGGATGGCGTATTTTTTAAACCAGTGCTTTATCAGAAGTAATTTTATTTATCACTATTGGAGCAAATTTTATTAGTTGATTTAGTTATTGTTTTACTCGTAGTGGAGTATTTCGTTGTTTTATTAGTATGGTGTAGAGTAGTTAAAGAAAATAAAGGATATCGAGAATATGTTTTTGCTGATAGAGTATGTTTTTGCTGATATTTAATAACCTTCTTCCTAGCTTCTTACAGTTGCATATTTGTTGCAACAGTAATGAGCTACCGACATTGGTTTAGCCATATCGATAATCATATTGTTTTGAAAGCAGCGTGAATTCTTACTTATTATGATGGGGTTTACGGATTTTATTAATGCCAGGTGATCCTAGCATCCGACAAATTTTAATGCCAAAAGCTGAAGTTTATTTTTGGTACGAGAGATCAAATCACCCACTTAAATATCCTCTCTATCGACTTCAATCTATCGACTTCAATGTGGGGTCCCTAAGAAATTATTAAACGTACTCATTATAGGTATTGATACCTGGCGTTATGATGGCATGAGTAAAATATACACGCCTAACATTTATGAATTTCCTCAAGGAAGGTTGCAATTTAAAAATCACTCGAGTGGGGCAATTGTACATAAACTGGATTGGTATCCCTTTTTTATGGGATATCCAATTTTTATGGGATATCCAATAATTATTAGCGAGCTTTTTTTAAGTCAGCATCGAGAACCTTTATTAATCGATCATTTTTTAAAAATAATTATCAAATGAGGATTTTCACCAGTGCCCCTCTAAATTTTCCAGCATTTGAAAAAAAACTATTTTTTCAGAAATAAAACACATTTTAATGCAAACGCTTAGAAATAGTACGGTAGCTTGTGATCGTGCTATTACTCGCGAATTTGACCAATTTTTAAAAAAGCGACAACAGGATCGACTTTTTTGGGGATTCATTCTTTGGAGATTCATTCTTTATGATGCCGTACATAATTATTGTGACCCTACTACACTAGATTACAAACCTTTCCAACTCGCTGTTAAACAGTGCGATTGTTTTTCGCTTACTCCCAATTCCGATCCAATTCCCTATATTAATCGTTACTACAATGCCGTTTATTTTTTAGATAGTGAAGTTAAGAAAGTACTGGATGATTTTAAAAGCCATGATTTATTAAAAAATACGATTGTCATTATTACAAATACGATTGTCATTATTACAGCGGATCAGGATCAATAACTTAACGGTGAGCATAGGGGGTACTGGGTTCATACTAGCGCTTATACACCCTATCCTTCGCCCTATCAATTACATGTTCCTTTATTAATTTATTGGCTGGGGAAAAACCACAGATTTATTCCTACCTTACCTCTCATTATGATATTATGCCTACCCTAACTAACAAAAATATTTGGTTTCAAAAACCTCCTCGCTGATTATACTATGGGCCATTCTTTGTTTACCGCAGGATCTCGTCTCTTTTTAATTTCAGGGAGTTATGTGGATTATGCTGTCCTTACAAAGAATCAGGTAACGTGTATTTACTCTGGTGGCGATTATATAATTGAAATTATAATAATTAATTATCTTAACGATTCTTAACGATCGCCTATAGGGCGTATTTGGATAAGAATACGTTACAACAAGTATTAGAAGAATTACAAAAATATTTTCAATATTAATGTGATCAATACTAATGTGATCTATTCTAGGAGATTGAGTGCTAAAAATACCACCCCCTTATCGCTTACCCGTTGGCGTTTCTATTTTCTGTCATATAATTTTATTGATTGCACTTACGATTAACTTATCTTCCTCGAATACGTATCGACTGAATAATCCATCACGCCCTGTGATTATTATTAAAGCAGAAACGGTAAACCAGGCAGCTATTGATAATGAAATTAATGCTATGAAAAAAGAAGAAAAACAAAAGCGCGAAACTGAGCAAGAGCGTGCTCGAGCATTACAAGAAAGAGTTCAGGCCTTAAAAAACAACAAATCGCTGAACAAAAGCGACTTGCGGCTTTGCATGCAAAACAACTGCGTTTGAAGCAACAGGAAGAGCAAGAAGCATTAGCACATAAAAAGGAATTAGCTTTGAAAAAGCAGGAGCAAATTAAACAACATCAACTGGTATCCAAACAACAACAATTACAACAGCAATTATTGCAACAAGAAATACAGCGAGAACAGGCTCAAGTAGCTAAAGCGCGTCAGACGGCGCAGAATCAGGGAGTTTTAGATCAATACAAAGCGCAAATCATACAAGCTATTCAACAACAATGGATTGTGCCTGAAAACGCCGATAAAAATCTTTCATGTATTTTGCTTATTCACTTAGCACCGGGCGGAGTTGTTTTATTGGTAACGACACTTAAGAGCAGTGGCGACCCTGTCCTCGATCAGTCGGCTCGAATGGCGGTCTTTAAAGCTTCTCCTTTACCCGTTTCCCAAGATAGTGCTCTCTTTTCTCAATTTCGGGAATTGCGCTTAACGGTTCGACCTCTGCAGACCCAAACGAATTTATGACCATTGCATGAATGATAGTAGCAATACTATAATCTGGCGGTAGTTACCTCACGAAGTAAAAGCCATGCGAAAACAATATCGACTAGCCCTTTATATCCTCGCTTCATTATTTTTTATTCCCGCCTATGGCGCATTAGATTTAGAATTAACCCAGGGGATGACTTCTGCGATTCCCATTGCTATTGTACCTTTCGCAGGAACATCCGTTTACGTTCCTGGAGATCAAACAATTCTTCAAGTAATCAAAAAC
>NZ_NIQB01000056.1:0-3032 GCF_018687865.1 Coxiella-like endosymbiont of Rhipicephalus sanguineus
TCAGCAAATCGTATAATAACTTCAGTTGCTGCCATTTCTAAATTCAACGGTACTGTCAATTGCCTTTTCAAATTACGCACATCATCATCTTGAATATGACGTCGATCTTCCCTCAAATGTAGAGTAATGGTATCAGCGCCTGCTTCAACTGCAATTAAAGCTGCTTCAACCGGATCCGGGTAGTGAGTTTTACGCGCTTGGCGCAATGTGGCCACATGATCGATATTTATACCTAAAAGAACCATAGCATCTCCTTTTAAATCAATATACTCCTTTATCGTAATAATTCCCGAGTTTTAAGGGGGATTTTTCCAAGTAATCTTCCTAGAGCCAATCGCATCAGGCGCTTCATTTCTTTAAGCAGTTCCACATTGGAGAATACTTCTTCTCGTAAAGCAAGTAAACTTTTTCCTGAAAACACATTTAATTCTCCACTCTTTTCACAGAGTAAAAATCCTCGCTCAGGGATATATTGATAAAATTGATCCTCTTCGAATGGCGTATTTCTTTTGACATCGTATCCTAAAGGCAGACCGTACCCCAGTTCCTCTAACAACCGTTTCTCAAAACTTCGTAAAGAAGCCTCTATGTGACCCTTCGATAATTGATCCAATGCATTTTGATAATCGGGAAATAAATAATAATCCGGATCGTCCGGATGTAATAAACGCAATACCAATTCATTTAAATAAAAACCGCATAATAAAGATTCACCTTCTAAAAGATAAGGCATTCCATTCAATTCCAAATCACCTAAAAATTTTAAATCTCCTCGTCCCGACCATGAAACAAGCAGAGGAAAAAATAATTCTAATCTACCTTTATAGCGTGATTTTAGCCCGCGAGCACTTCGCGCAAGAGCAGAAATTCGACCGTAATTTAGTGTTAACAATTCAAGGATTAAACTTGTATTTCTGTATGGCCATCGATGCAGGATAAAAGCAGGCTCCAAAACAATGCGATGTATCATTCCTCAAACCCCAGCTCTTTTAATAGACGCTCGCTATCAGACCAACCATTTTTGACTTTAACCCATAATTGTAGAAAAACTTTTTGCTTGAATAATCTTTCTATATCAATACGCACAGTTGTGCCAATTTTTTTAAGTCGCTCTCCCTCTTTCCCTATCACAATTCCCTTTTGTCCTTTTCGTTCTATCCAAATTGTAGCTGAAATACGAAGAATTTTTTCTTCCCGTTGGAACATTACCAGCGTAACCGCCAACGAATAAGGAATTTCTTGACCCAATGACCGAATGAGTTTTTCACGAATTATTTCAGCTGCCAGGAACTGATCGCTACGATCGGTAACTTGTTCAGGTGGAAAATAAAAGGGTGATTCCAGCATTTGATCATTAATTTTTTGCTCCAAAACTCCTATTTGATCGCCAGTTTTTACAGAAAGAGGAATAATTTCTTTAAACAAATACAAGGAAGAAACTTTTTCAATTAAAGGCAATAATTCTGAATGGGCTTGATTTGATCTGTTTTATTAATAATCAGAAAAACCGGCGTCTCAATATTTTGAAGCTGTTTTAAAACCCAAGTATCGCGTTCATCCCAATGAGGCTCGATAACAAAAAGAATGAGTCAACGTCCTGCAACGCTTGCCGGGCAATACGATTCATATAACGGTTTATCATTCGAGGAGTATCTGAATGTAAACCTGGCGTATCAACATAAATAACTTGAATATTTTTAAAGGTTTTAACACCCAGGATTCGATATCGAGTGGTTTGAGGCTTTCGCGAGGTAATACTTAATTTGTAGCCTAAAATTTGGTTGAGTAATGAGGATTTACCCACATTAGGCCGACCAATAATAGCAGCATGACCGCAATAAGTAACATTCTTATTCATCTACCAATTCCAGAAAACGTAAAGCAGTAATTTGTTCTGCTCGTCGGCGTGTGGTACTGATACCTTCTGTTTTATAAGGCAGGCCCTGAACATGACAAATGGCCGTAAAGGTTTGAGCGTGCGCTTCTCCGCTAACCTGCACTTCATAAATGGGAAAGGATAGTTTGCGAGCTTGTAACCATTCTTGCAGGCGAGATTTAGGATCTTTTTGGGGAGTTAATTTGGATAAGTCATCCACCCGCTTGCCATACCAATGTAACAAGCAACGACGGCATTTTTCTAATCCAGCATCAAGATAAATGGCACCAACTACTGCCTCCAAAGCATCTGCCAAAATTGATGGTCGCGTCCCTCCACTTTTACGTTCACCCGCCCCCAAGCGTAAATTGTCACTTATCCCTAAATATATCGATAATTGTGATAACACTTCGCCGTTAACAACAGAAGCACGCATTCGACTCAATTCTCCTTCCCGAGCTTGGGGATGACGCTGATACAATTCCGATGCAATAATAAATCCCAAAACAGAATCTCCTAAAAATTCTAAGCGTTCGTTATTGTGAGCCCCCACACTACGGTGACTTAATGCCGTTCGTAACAGTCCAATATTATTAAATTGATGTCCTAAATGTTGCATCAACTCATCAAGCTTACTCATGCAATTTTTCCTAGAAATAAAAGCAAAATCGCTTATTGCAACCCATTTCTAATACGTGTCCCCACCGAATGGATTTATTTAAGGAATCCCAACTGAGCCAAATTCCAAACGCCTTATCAATTAAATTTTTTTCTGGAACAAACCTCCATTGACGACTGTCATCACTGTTATCTCGGTTGTCACCCATCATAAAATAATGTCCCAGAGGAACGACTAAATCGTAATTTTCGCTTTCTCCATCAGCTGGTTGCACATAAATTTTATATTTAATGCCGTTAAGATCTTCTTCTTTTACATATACGAGTCGCTGATATCTCCATGAATTTGTATCATTCGCGGCATAGAAGAATTTTTGCTTTTGTTTCTTGCCATTAATATAAAGTTCCTTGTTTTTATGAATGATATGATCACCGGGAAATCCAATAACACGCTTAACAAAAACAATTGTGAGATTTTCAGACCAGCGAAATAAAACGATTTGACCTCGTTTTAGCTCACCAATAAGTAAGATTTTTT
>NZ_NIQB01000057.1:0-13873 GCF_018687865.1 Coxiella-like endosymbiont of Rhipicephalus sanguineus
GCGTATTTTAGAGATTAAAAAACTAGAGGAAATATTTAGATTTATCAATGTGAAACACAAACCGGCACTGTCGCTTCTACGGAATTTTTCGGCTCCAGTGCGCTTAAATTATCTCTATGGTGATGAGGAACTCTTATGTCTCTTTCAATGTGACAGTGATCCTTTTGGTCGCTGGGAAGCAGGCCAAGTGTTTGCGAAGCGGTTGATATTCAATTTAGTTGCAGATTATCAACAACAAAAATCATTAAAACTTGACAATCGATTTATAGAAAGCTTCCGAAAAATTATTCAAGGACCGCATAGAGATCATGGATACGAAGCTACCCTCCTGCTTTTGCCTACGGAAGCTTATTTAATGCAGTTTATGAAAAATATAGATATCGAAGCATTGCACCCCATTCGTCAATTTGTAAAAAGAGAATTGTCAGCAGCCTTGATATCAGAGTTAACAACAACCTATGAAAATCATCAACTACCTGTCTACGAATATAGTTGGGCAGATGTTGGTAAACGTGCCTTGAAAAATCGTTGTTTGGACTATTTAACTGAAAATGGAGGAGATCAATACGTATTGGCTTACCAACAGTTTAAAAATAGCGATAATATGACAGATATTGTGGGTGCTTTGTTTGCCTTAATTAATCACGAATGTGAAGAACGCCAGCGCGCATTAGATGAATTCTATCAACAATGGAAGAATCAGCCTCTAATAATTAATAAATGGATGGCGTTACAAGCATCGTCACAATTACCGTCAACTGTAGAAACTGTGAAAAAATTAATTCAGCACCCTGCTTTCGATATCAAAAACCCCAATAATGTGTGTGCGTTATTAGTGACCTTTGGTATGAATGTTGTTTGTTTCCACGATAAGAGTGGAGAGGGTTATCGTTTAATTGCCGATCAGGTACTTAAAATTGATCCAATGAATCCACAGGTGGCTGCACGAGTATTACAACCACTATCCTGTTGGCAGATCATGGATGAAAAGCGTCAAGGATTAATGAAAGAAGAACTCAATCGGATTGCAGAAGCTCCACGATTATCAACAGATGTTTATGAAATTGTTACAAAGAGTTTGACATAATTTCATGAAGTAGATCTATACTTCGTAGATAATGTCATTCATATTTAGCAATACTTTATTTGTAAAATATCGTGTACTATTGTCAGGACCAGGGAATAGTAGGGGGATTACTTCACCATTTTTGTAAGCTACATTTTTTCGGTAAGTCCTTCCCTTAAATCCTCAATTGAGGGAAGCAACAAGGCGATCTTTGAAAGTGGGAGTTCCGCTACACTGGGTATGGCCTAAGATACAAACTCGATAATCGATATTAGTTTTTTCCTTAATTCGTTCAGCGAGCTTAAAACTATGACCTTAAAACTATGACTAGGTGCGTGTGCTTCAGCAACGACAAATAGATGCTGATTTTTTCCTTGCTGGTTCTTAATTTTTTGTGCCAACGTATTAACTTCAATAGGAAACTCAGAAATAACAATAATTTCAGAACCGCCCGCAATGTTGACATTAACGTGAAGCGTGACGCACGGCCGGCCCATAAGTTCAATTAAAAAAAATTCGCTCCAGACTAAATGCGGTATCTCAAATTTCGTCGATAGTCTCTAGTGCTGTATTACAAGCTGTATCAAATCCAACTCAATAGTTTGCGGCCTTAGTCTGTACCTTGAATATCATTGTCGATTGTGCATAGAATGCCAATCATTTTAGATCCGCCTTCGTGGTAGAGTTTTGAGGCTCCTGCAAAATTTCCATTGCCGCCTAGAATTACCATTTCATCGATTTTTAATTTTCTAAATATTCACGTGCTTTATTAGCGAACTTTATGGCGAATATTCTTAGAATGAAAATCCTTAAAAAAATAGCCTGTTCGAAAAATAGTGCCACCTCGTTGAATACAATTAACTACTGGTCAAGAATTTAATGAAACAATTTGTTGTTTGAACAGTTCTGTAAAACCCATTTGAGCACCAAAAACTTCCATTTCATAGTGTAGCGCGGCCCCCAATTCCGTACCACGGCTCGAATCGCTATCATACCCTGTGCATAGTCGCCAGAGGTAAGGATAAGTAATTTTTTATAGGATCCATTTATTTTCTTTAGTGGCCTTAGAGAGAGTCCGTCCGTTCAGGAAAACATAATTATTTTCCTACGTAGCGCATTGGTTTTCCCGAATAAAGATTTTCTTCAATTTGCTCTAATGTGGGTTGCTTTCGTTTCGGGTACCCATGGTGAATAAACAATAAAGCGATAAAGCGATAATACTGATAATAAAAAAGATTAAAAAAAAGATTAAAAAGGTGCCACTGGGGGACAAATATTGAATTAAAGTTAAAAACGTAATGGTAACCAGCCAATTAGAGGCCCAGTTGATGCCTGTGCAATGTTGGAACCTAACCATGGACTCTATAAGCAGAAAAATTTTGGATAACATTAACCACATAATGAGGCTAAGGCTGATGGTAAATTCTGCTATATAGATTAATAAACTTCCAAAGGCGATCCAGCGGAAATAATTTTGGTGCCCATGGGCTTCAAAAGCCCAACTTAAGACAAGCAAGCTAATGGACATCGAACTAACACCGATAAATTAAAAGTAGACGCTCGCCCTAGCCAATCGATTAAAGGAAGACTAATTATGGTGAACAAAACATTCACCGCTCCAATCCCCATCGTTGCAAGAATGGCAGTTTCCGCAGCATGAAAATCTGTTTTAAATTATGCTAGGAGCGTAGTAAAGAATAGTATTGGTATTGATACCTGTGACTTGTTGGAATATAGCAAGCCCTGCTCCGACAATTAAAGTAGGCTGAATTATTTTTGAAAACAAAGCCTTCCAACTGCCTTTTTTCTGTTGCAAAGTAGTTCTAATTTGTTTCAATTCTCTACGGAGTTTTTGCAAATCCATAGTGCTTTTTCATCTCTACCTTGGGATGATATCCACCGAGGGCTGTACGGAAGTCCTAACATTCCAATTAAGCAATAATGCAGCGGGAATAATTCCGGCTGCGAACATGGAGCACCAAGCGGAATGAGGAGCAAAGTAGTAATCTACCACATAGGAAAGAAAATACCGATCGTAATGGCTAATTGGTTGAGTGAAACTAAAGCTCCCCGGCCATAAGGCGGAGAGATTTCCGAAATATATAATGGCGCAATATACGAGGAAATTCCTAATGAAATTCCTAATGAAATTCCTATATTGACCCACAATAATACGACCAGTTAGTTACCAGCTAGCCAATCGAAGTAGCCATACTGGGAAAAGCCGTACCAATAATAAAAATCAAAGCGTCGATTATTAGTCGATTATTAATAACGTTTTTGACCGATGTAGTCAGCTAACCGACCACTAACAAGGGAACCAGTGAATGCCCCAATTAAAACAGCACTTACCACAAAGCCCTGTTTATTAAAGCCGTTCATTTGAGGAGAAAGATGAAATTGGGCGTTAATAAATAAAATTGCTCCAGAAATGACGCCTGTATCATAACCGAAGAGAATGCCAGCGAACCCAGCAATAAAAGCAATGATCCAATAGAAGCGACTTTTCTTTAGCGGAAGAGATGGTTTAGTTAATTTTATTAGGGACAATTATAACGTTTTAATCCAATCAATCAATTGATGTGGAGAATTAATTAAAACATCCCCTTCCCAACATAGGGGTTGACTATCTGCAGGAAGGTAGCCATAAAGAGCAACCATCGCCATCATACCGGCTGCTTTGGCGGCCTGAACATCTCCTTGAGCATCACCAACGTACAAAGCTTTCTGGGGAAGAACATTTGCAGTTTTACAAGCATAGAGTAAAGGTTCAGGATCGGGTTTGCGTTTTGTTAATTGATCCCCTGATACGAGACAACAGTATCGATGAGCTAGCTGGAAATGATCTAGTAAAGGTTTCGCTAACCAGCCAGGTTTATTTGTGACAATGCCCCATGTAATGTGATGATGGTCTAAATAATCCAATACTTCTGACATCCCATCAAAGTAAGTAGTTTTGTTCATCATGCAATGATGATAAGTCGTTAAAAATTCTTTTCGTAGTTCTGAGAAAGAAGGATGAGTGGCATCGATCTGAAAACCATTACTTAAAATACCTGTCGTTCCTAGCGCTATAGTGGGACGAATGATTTCTAAAGTAAGAGGGGACTCGCCATATTTAATTAGCAATTGGTTTAAAGCATCTACTAAATCGGGTGCCGTATCTAACAGAGTTCCATCCAGATCAAAAAAATAGCCGATAGTGAGTTTCTAAACATAATTTTTTGAAAAGCAGGCGAGATAATTGACTGACACATCAGTGCTTAAATCAAATTCATTTTTAAAAGGACGGTAATTGAGGCCACTCATGTCCACTAAATGCAATTGAACACTCTCCGTCCATCGAATTAATTCCGAAGGGCGAATGAATTGAGCGTAGTCGTGAGTGCCTTTGGGTAACCAATTTAAAAGATATTCTGCGCCGACAATGGTAAAAAGATAAGCTTTAAGATTGCGGTTAATGGTTGAGAAAAAAAGTTTACCGCCGGATTTCGTAAGCAGCGCACAGGTTTTTACCATCCGCGCAGGATCAGGAATATGCTCCAGTAATTCCATGCAGGTCACAATATCAAAGCGTTCGCTGGTATTATTTGCTAAAATTTCTACGTCTTGACATCGGTAATCGATATTTAATTGCTGTTGCTGGGCATGGTTCTTAGCGATGCTTATTAAAGCATCGCTCATATCAATGGCGGTAACTTGGGCACGGTGTTTGGCCAAAGCTTCGCTTAACAGTCCTCCTCCGCAGCTACATCTAGGATTTGTTTATCATTTAAAACTACATGCTGTTGAATATATTTTACTCGTATAGGGTTAATTAAATACAGAGGCTTCATGTGGCCTTCTGGATTCCACCATTCCTCAGCCATTTCAGAGAATTTGACGACTTCTTGAGAATTGACATTCTTCTTTTTTTCACTAGTAGTTGTTGTCATAAGTCTCTTCTTGAATGGCATTGAGAACCCCCATCAATTTCATAATTTAGCTGCTTCTAATAAGTTACTTGCAGAGAATTACGATTGTCTAACTTTTAAAGCTTCCAGTTGCTGGGACAAATTTTTTATCCGGGACGCCCGTATAATTGCTTCCACTTTTATTAGCTTCATTGATAGCGTGACGCAATTGGGACAATTCCATGGCAAACATTTTAAGAAGTTCTCTAGCAAGTTGAGGGCTATTGTTTAGTTAATTTTAACAGAGCTTGTCACTCAGTCAATAATTTTGTTTGCCATTTTAACCATTCTCTTTTTAAGAGAAATCTAGAGTTTGTAACAAGGTTCACAATCTTCGATATCTACTTCCGGTTGTAGGGTAACATGATTAATGTGATATTTTTGTTTTAAAACGGCCTTTAAACCTAGCAAAAGATCATCCCAAGCTGTCAAGTTTTTAATATTAACGTGAGCGGAAAGTGCTGTCATTCCAGAGGAAAGTGTCCAAATGTGAATGTCGTGTACTGATTTTACGCCATTAAATCGACCAATAGTTTGCGACACTTGACAAATGTTTAAATGGTGAGGAACGCCTTCCATGAGAACCATCATAGATTCGCGCAATAGCCGAGCGTTGGAAACCATTATTAAAACACCAATGAAAATAGAGAGGACGGGATCAATCAAGGTCCAATGAGTAAAGAAAATAACGATACCTGAAATGAGTGCAGCTCCTGTGCCAATGAGATCACTGATCACATGCAATAAAGTAGCACGAATATTTAACGATTTTTCGCTGCCCAAAAAAGCTTAGCAATTAAAAGATTGAGGAGAATTCCGGTCGTGGCAATAATCATTACAGAGAAACTTTGGACCGATGAAGGATAGTGAATACGTTTGATAGCTTCAATAATAACTGTTAGGGAAATAATAAACATTAGCACGCTGGAAACCCAAGCCGTGATCACTTCTGCTCGACCAAAACCATAGCTATGGCGGGGAGAAGGGGGTCGCAATCCAACCCAGGAAGCAAAGGCCGCAATTCCTAATGCAACAGCATCAGAAGCCATATGGGCAGCATCGCCTAAGAGAGCTAAAGAATGAGCAAAATAACCGCCAACTGCTTCAACCAGAGCAAAACCCACTATAAGGAAGATCACCAGGATTAAGATCCGGTAAGTGGCGGGTGAACTGTGAGAGTGATGATGATTATGATGCATGGTGCCATATTCTACACCATTTTGCTAATCGCTCACACTTCCACATTTGCTGATGTCTCATCGGATCTCTTCCATACGTGGAAAGGGAAAAAACGTGCTAATGGTGTTGTGGGGCATTAGAGTCTAAGGAATTGGTAATAAGCCTGGCCTAAGCCCGTGGGCAAGTCGCTTGCCTAAGGGGATTCTTTAATTCTATAACGGATTTCGTAGAGGTCGCACGTTTGGCTTGCTGTTAACAGGTAATCGTCTCTTGTTTTTAGTTCATCGACCAGTCGTAAATCCATGGCTTGGGAAGCACACACCAATGCTCGCCGGTGGGTACCTGTTCAATGTCCACGACCTCGCGATGCTCCTTGATGAATTTTTTGAAAAGCGTGTTCATCTCTTCGACTTTTTACCGCATTTTAGTTCGTCCCTTTTAGGTATTTTCACCGAAAATCGTAAGCGTGCGTTTATCATTCACCAGCAGTGATCTGTTCAAAGTCGATGGCCTTTTTTTTGTAAGTAGCAATAGAAATTAGGCATTTACGCTAGAATGCCGATGGAACCGAGGATTGCGAAAGGCGCAGCAATAATCTGATCAGCCACATAAGCCCATTAAATAACCGCCACTTGCGGCCATTTTATCGATGGCTACTAGTTAATTATTTATAACTTCTTTAATTATTTGTAATTGGGAAGCAGCTAACCCATAGCTGTGAACCATTCCGCCACCACTTTCAAGGCGCACGAGAACCTCATCCTCTCGTGATCTTTTTTTGTGATTTTAATTGCAATTTAAGCTCATGTTTGCTTTTAATGGCATGTGGAAAAATGCGGTTGTATTCTTCATATTTATCATTGAGCTTTCGAACATCCAGCTTACCTTTTCATTTTCCTTTCGCATACGCAAGCATACCTAAGAAGGCAAAAAGAATAATCAAAATAGCACCCACAATGCTGAGCAATTTAGCTAAAAATAAACTGTAGTTACTAAGAAATTCCATGCCTGCATCTTATCATTGCCTATTGTTATCATTGCTTATTGTTTTGTGCAAAAAGATTGTTTTTTTATCTTTTTTAGCTAAAAGATCAATTCTAATCGCTAGTAAGAAGAGCTATTCAGGATTAGAGTTTCAATATAACCTATTTGGATAAAGCGCAAGTTTTGGATTAGAATAGATCATGCATCAAATTAATGGTACTTATTTCTTTTTTCGAGGTATTTAAATGTTGAATCGCCGAGGAGTTCGATGATTTGTTCTTATCCCTTTTATAATTAACCTGCTCTTATTTGCTTTTCCTTTATGGTTGGGAATTCATTTTTTCTCTATATTCATGCATTGGATTAAAAATTTATTATCGCAATGGCTGCGATGGGTTAAATTGGCTGCTCTGGATTTTATTTGCTATCTCATTTTTTATTATTGTGGTTTATACTTTTACCCTGGTTGGAAATATTATTAGCGCTCCTTTTAATGGTTTTCTAGCAGAAAAAATAGAAAAATTAGAAACGGAAAAAGATCCAGAGAGCAGTGGTGAGTCCATTTTAAAAGACATTCCGCTAGCCCTTAAACGACAAGTTTAGTTTATCTTTTATTATCTTTCTTGAGCTATTTTGGTATTAATTTTATTTTTTATTCCGTTAATGGAAGTTATTGCAGCGCCGTTATGGTTTTTATCAAATGCTTGATAAATTTAAGTTTTGGTACTACTCTTATGTTGGCGATAATGATTTCCTGGTGTTAATTTCTTTGTCATGTGAATGGTAGTGGTTGGCGCGGCGCCACGTTGCTTTATATCTTAATTATCGAAATCTATGGAAATGGTTGATTTTTTCTTGACAAATATGCCCCAATTTTGAATTAATTAAAGTTATGGTTAATAATTATCTCTCTTCATTTTTTGCCTTACGACCCAAACTCTTGCTGCTGCGGGTAGTAAGATTATCTTCATTAACATAACTTATATACCTAATACCTAATTCAAGAAATTTTCGAGTTAGAGGGATAGTAATAATGAAACGTACTGTAGGCGCCTTTGCCTTACTATTTGCGGCTGGTGGGATGATGGGCTCAGATTAGTTATTTCGCCTTTATTTCGCGGCACGTTTGGCCAGCTCTTCTGAAATTCTCGCATAGATAATTAAGGGCGGTTTGATGATGCTCATTGCACTAACATTTGCAGAATTGGCAAGTAGCTTCCCTTTTATTGGTGGAACAGTGCGTTATTTGCAACTCAGTCACGGACCGCTTGTCGGCTTGGAATAGCTTGGATAGCTTAGGTTTCTTCAATCACGGTAGCTCTAATTGAAACGCTCGCATTATTGCATTATACCAGTAATTATTTAACTTGGTTAATGCACTCAGGGGAAGGGAAAGCAGTTTTGACCTTGCCAGAATTAGGGATGGCAACCGTCCTCTTGTTGATATTAAGTGTCATAAATACTACTAGCGTGCGTTTATTTAACTCGAGCGAATGCATTTATTGTAGTTGCTAAATTAGCTGTTCCAAATTAGCTGTTCCAATCCTTACTGAACTAATTTTATTGCTCTCCGATTTTTATATTCAGAATTTTGTGGCTACTGATTTTTCTCCCCAGGGGATAAAAGGAATTTTAACCGCTTTTCCAATGGCCGGTGTTATTTTTTCATTCATTGGCTACGGTCCCCTGTTATCCAACTCGCTGGAAAAGAAAAAAATCTATAGTGTTCAATTCCATGAGTTATTAGCGATGCTCTAATTATTTGTATTATTTTATATATGTTATTGTAAATTGCTTTTATTGGAGCTTTAAATCCTAGTTCCTTCCACCAAGGATGGCCTACTTTACATTTTCAAGTTGACGCGGGTCTTTTTGCTGGAATTCTCATTGCTTTAGGTATGGTGTGGCTTCCCAAATTGCTTTATTTGGATACTGCTGTTTCTCCCTTTGGAACAGCGTTAATTTACACAACGTCCATAGCACGAATGAGTTAAGCTTTAGACAAAAATGACTATTTACCTTCATTTTTAATGAAATTAAATCGCTTTGGTGTTCTTTCATCGAATGATTATGGTCAATTTTATCATTGGACTCTTTTTATTTTTGCCGTTTCCCACATGGAAAAATATGATGAGGTTTTGGTATCTGTATTAGTATTTGCTTATGCAGTAGGACTCTTATCATTAATCGTTTTGCAAAAAACCCTGTCTCAGCAGACGTGCCCATTTTGCCTGACAATGGCTAAAACACTGAGTTTTTTACTTTTTATGTTTATAATTTAATTTTTTATTAGTCTAGTTAGGCTGGAAAGTTATTTCGAAAATGGTGGTTACTATTTTAATAGACTATATCTGGCTTGGTTTATATTTACTTTTTAAACACAATTTAATTTGCACTATCGCCAATCTTGGTAGTTTTTTTATATATCATCGGAATTGCTTTTATTTCCTATTATGGCTTGTTTGGCGGTAAAAATAGTTTATCTTTCGGGTGGAATTTTGAAGTAATTACATTTTTCAGTGCAATAATTTTTAGTTTGGCTTTATAGTGTGGCTTCGGTGAATTGCCTACAGAAACTCTGAAATTGATTCGAGTGAAAAATCTTTATTAATCACGAGAAGCATTTTGGGCAAATTTCGCTTCGAGGGAAATCCCTTTCATTTCAGGTACTAAAAAGCTAGCAAAAATACCAAGCAAAGAGGCAATAGCCACAAAAATCATGGTGAAGGGTAATCCCATACTTTTTAAAATTAGGGGTAAAAAGAAAGCCCCAATAAAAGCACCAGCCTTGCCAATAGCAGCAGAGAGACCATGGGCTCTAGCACGTATATGGGTGGGGTATATTTCTGAAGGAATTAAAAATGTAGTAGCGTTAGGACCGAAGTTAATAAAAAAGAAGCTGATGCCAAATAGTCCAATAAATAGAGGCAAAATCTGTCGGATACTGGGAATACCTGCAATTAGAAAATAACACAAAGCCATGATCGCAAAACCCATTATTTGTAAGGATTTTCTTCCAATTTTATCCACGTAGGTGGCTGCAAAAAAATATCCTGGAACGGCGAAACATAAAAAAATGAGTGCTGATAACAAAGTGTGCTTTAAAAGCGATGCATGTGGACTAATGGCATTCATGATGAGAACAGAGGATACGCCATTGCCATAGAGGGCCACGTCCAATAGAAACCATGCACCAGCTGTTCCAAGTAAGCATTTGAGCCATTTGGAGGAAAATAGTTTTTCGGGTATAGGAACAGCGGTAACCCTAATTTCGTTTGTATGGCCTGCTAAATCACTAATAATTCGACTCACTTCTAGGGGAGTTTGCTTGCTAAGCAAAAATTGGGGAGTTTCTGCTATTTTTCTTCGTAAATAAAATACAGAGGCCGCTGGGAGTGCACCAAAAGCCAGTAAGATACGCCAGATGTAGGGATGAGGAATATGGCAAATCATTAGCAGAGAGGCGAAAAGTGGCCCTACAATTAACCCAACAGCTTGCATAGCAAAAACGAGTAGCACTAAAAAGCCCCGGTTTTTCGATTAGCGTATTCGCTCGCTACCACAGCACTAGTGGGATAATCTCCACCGATTCCAATACCGACTAAAATTCGTGAGATTAAAAGCCAGGTAAAAGAAAGCGAGAAAGCAGAAAGTAATGCCCCAATAAATAAAATAAATACTTCGACGCCATACATTTTCTTACGCCCCCATTTGTCAGCGAACCAGCCAAAAATTACAGCTCCGAAAGCTGCTGAAGCTAAGGAAGCACCATTAAGTAAAGTAATTTGATTAGTGGTGAGATGCCATAAAGGCATTAGTAAAGCAGTAACGACTCCGATGACAAATAAATCGTAAGCATCTGTAAAAAATCCTATCCCTGCGGTGACGACCATCCGCCAATGAAGACGGTTAAGTTTTTGTTCATCTAATTTCAGTGCGAGGCTCTTAGCCTTGTGAATATTCATTCATGCCCTCATGTTGCGATTCTAACAAGAACCATAGCAGTTGATTATGACGATTTGATGACAACTTTGTGTTCATAAGGAGATTGGAATCCACTTTTTTCTGCCGAGAAAATCGTTCTTTTCTAGTGAGGAAAGTGGCAAGTGAACGTACTTCCTTTGCCTGGCTCACTTTCAATATGTAAATCACCTTGATGACGCATGAGCACATGTTTGACAATGGCTAACCCGAGACCCGTTCCGCCGCTCTCGCGGGAGCGCGCTTTGTCTACACGATAAAATCGTTCGGTGATGCGTGGAATATGTTCTTTAGCAATTCCGATGCCAGTATCAGACACGCTAAATACAGCATGACCATGGTCCGAATACCATTTTACGTGTATACGGCCCTTTGCCGACGTATATTTCACTGCGTTAATGATGATATTTGAAAACAGACTTTTTAGTTCTTCTTCTGATCCACTGATGTATAAATTGGTATTTGTTTCGAGTTTAATTCTATGTTGTTTTTCTCCGCTGATTCTTTTGGCATCGGCGCAAAGTATTTTTAAAATTTCAGAGACGGAGACGTTAACCTTTTCTTCGGGGGGATGGTCATCGCTTTCAAGACGGGAGAGTAACAAAAGATCATCAATGATCGCCTCCATCCGGGCGCTGTATTGATACATTTGACTAAAAATTTTTTGATAGCGTTTAATTTCTGGTTTTTTTTCTTAAGTAAAGTTTCCAAATAACCCCGAATAACGGTTAATGGTGTTCGGAGTTCATGGGAGACATTAGCGACAAAATCACGCCGAATTCGCTCTAATTGATTGATGTGCTCTCTTACTGCCTTAGGTAAGGTTTTTAAATTTAATTTATTACTTTTCTGCATCATTAGTTGCAAACTGATATCCAGTTCCTCTAATTGTTTTAATCAGATGATGGTAATCATGTTTTTTTAGTTTATTTCGAAGACGAAGAATGTGAACATCGACTGTGCGGTCATCTAAATAAACATTTCCACCCCAAATATAAGTGATAAGCTGGTCCCGAGTATATGTTTTATTAGGATGCTTCATAAAAAAATAAAGCATTTTATATTCGATAGGTGAAAGGACTAGAAGCTCTTTATTGATGGTAATTTGGTGCTTAGCGGTATTGATGACAATATTTTGATGTTTAATTTGGTGGGATGGAAAAAGTAAAGGTCCTCGACGTAGAACTGTTTTTATTCTTGCTATTAATTCATCAGGAGAAAAGGGTTTTGTAATATAATCATCAGCGCCCATCATCAATCCTTTAACTTTGTTCTCTTCTTCAGCTTTAGCAGTGAGCATAATTATAGGAATGTCTTGAAAATCAGCTTGTTTTTTAATCCATTCGATAAATTCGATACCACTTTTTCCGGGTAACATCCAATCGAGTAGAATAAGATCAGGCAGTTGATTTTCGAGCTGTTTTTTCGCTTTTATTACATCTTCAGCATCGATTAACTCGAATTCCGTAAGAAGAGAAAAGCGAATCATGTCCCGAATGGCCGCTTCGTCTTCAATAATAAGTAAGGTTGTTTTTTTCATTTCTAAGCGAGATCTTCTATTTATTTTCAGGATACTTAGTATAACGAATTTTTAGCAGGCATTCCCCGATAAAATTAAGATTTCAGCAGTTTTGGTGAAGTTCTGGACTTACGATTTTGGAGAATACTTCTATAATGGAGTTATGAAAAGGTCTCAAATTCTGATAATTATTTTAGTTAGTTAGTTGTTGGCGGGCATTGCTATGGTGTTTGGTTGGTGGCGTCCTTTAAAAAGGGAGAATCAACCCAATCAAATTCAAGTATCGATACTAGTCTAGCTACCGGCCTCGAAGTACCTTGGGGTATGGAGTTCTTGCCGGATGGGCGGTTCTTAGTTACAGAAAGGAAGGGTACTGTCCGGCCTAATCGACTTGAATCAAAAAAGGACGGAAGCAAAAATCATTGCCCGAATTAATACAGTGGGGGGGAAGGGGAGATACTGGGAATTGCTATTTATCCCAATTTTAAAGAAAACTATTCAGTTTATCTTTAGTATACATTATAATTATAATTTATACCTATCGCCATAAAAATAATTCTTAAGCTAGTCCGTTATAAATTAATAAATGATTAGTTAATAATGATCAGTTAATAAATCTAAAAATCTTATTGGAGAAAATGCCAGGAGCTAAAGCTAAAAACCACACGATGGCGGAGGAATTAAATTTGGTTCTGATGGGAATTTGTATATCAGTACCCGGGATGCCTAAGAAGAAAAATTAGCCCAGTACTTAATTGTCTCGCTGAAAAAATTTAAGAATTAAAGACGATGGAAGTGTTCTAAATGACAATCCTTATCCTGGGTGCCTCATTTATCCTTATGGGTCTCGAGACCCGCAAAGGATGGCTTGGGACTTTTCTTCAAATCTTTGGATAACCGAACATGGTTCTATCATTCACGATGAGATTAATTTATAAAATCTGGAAAAAATTATGGGTGTCCTGTAATTCAAGGGGATGAAAAAAGAAGGG
Source organism: Coxiella-like endosymbiont of Rhipicephalus sanguineus (assembly GCF_018687865.1). Classification (NCBI taxonomy): domain Bacteria; kingdom Pseudomonadati; phylum Pseudomonadota; class Gammaproteobacteria; order Legionellales; family Coxiellaceae; species Coxiella-like endosymbiont of Rhipicephalus sanguineus. The sequence continues at coordinate 13,675 of NZ_NIQB01000057.1, forward strand.
TTTGGAGTGGAAGCTCCGGTTCTCTAAAGCGGCATGATTTTGGGGGCTTACATAGCAAAAGCTTGTATGAATTCAATTTAAAAATTAAAAAATTAAGTTATTATTTTCTAGATTAATTTAGCCGGCTAAGAGCGGTGGTACTAGACCCTGATAATTTATTATATATCTCACAACTATATATCTCACAACTATATATATC
>NZ_NIQB01000058.1:0-6988 GCF_018687865.1 Coxiella-like endosymbiont of Rhipicephalus sanguineus
GTACGCATCACAACCCGACAAGCTATAGACAAGCCTAGGGTTAAGAAGCTCAACAAGTCACCAACAACAATTAATTTTATGAATGATTTTTATGAAAGTCATTTTTATAGAGTTAGTCCTTTAATAGTTTATAGTAACGTTTTATTAATTCTCGAAAAAAACTAAATGCAAATTAGAAGCAATTTTTAAAAATTCTTTAAGGATAATTTTGTTTTTCTTCGCCCAGATTAGATTTGAAAAATTTATCCCATTCTAAAAAAATAAATTTTAATTAATTAATTAATTTAATTTTAATTTTTTATAAAAACATTTTTATCTTAGTTATTAATTTGATGGAAATTTTTTTATTTATAGAGAGAAAAATATAAGTGTTTCCTTTTTTTGGAATAAATCAAAAAAAATGTAAATTAAAATATCGCGATTGATAGGATTGGGCGATAGTATGATAGATGAAGGAAGAATGGATCATAAGTATCTTTTTGTTTTTCCTGTTTTTGGCACAGACATAGATAAATCAGGATTGGGGAGGGTTTACCAACGAACGAGTTTGGCTTGACTTTGTAGTTTAATCCGCTATTCAACAGTTAATGACTATAATGTTAGAGAAAGCTACTTTGGATCAAGAAGAAATTCCCGACTTAGCAAATAGTTGACTATTATGATTCGTTAGACCTTGGTAATTTGGCTCAAAGAGAATTTGAGCACCTCAATCATTATCAAATAGCTCACCAAGGAACCAATATTCACTTTGCAGGAAAGCAGGTCTGTAGGAATTATGCTATCGTTGGAGCAACAGCTGCGCATTATTCGCTAATGCGAAGTTTAGGAAGCGAGTTATATTACATTGTTAAAAATCCTATTCGATCTATCAAAAAAGTTTCCTGGAAGGAGGCGAAAGCAGAAATTGAAGCCTTGGCAGCCCAAGGTATTGTTACCAACCTTAAAGCACAACGAAAAATATTCTTAGCAGAGGAAAAACAAAAAGGTGTTGCGGAGGAAATTAAAATTCAGACTTTGATTTTTGAATGGTCGGGGTCTAACGATCTTCTTACTGTCAATAAAAAACTTACGATAACGGCAGCAGAAAATGCTGTAAAAGCTAGAATAAAAAACCTGAAAAAATAACCGAATCAGGATACAAGAATTTTATATTGTTTAATCCCTGATTTAGCTAAAACACCTCGTCACCAAAAAAGAACGAACTGAGGAACAACGAAAAAAGACGACAGAAGTAGTTGAATATTTTAATCACCTATTAAAGAAGAGGTTAATAGATTTAGTCAGGAAAATAACGATTGTTCTATTGAACTTTTTGATATGTATCAAGAATTTAATAAAATTTATGATAACCCTAAAGCTTATAATTTCGATCTTGAAAAGAAAACAAAATTTCTGATTAAAGATGAACGACTTAAAAATGAAGGAGGTGTTTATCCTGCTCATGGTTATATGTTCTGGAATGACGTACATCCGGTATCTTTATTACATCATTACTTAGCCCCTTAGAGGTCATGAATAAATTAAATAAAAAATTTACTATTGAGTTTTGATGATGATAAACGTGTTATTGTCTTGGATCCGCAAGAAGCTAATTTGATCAATCAATTCGTGAGCGAATAATATAAAATATTCAATGAACAATCTGATCCTGGTAAGGCTTTTCATAGTTACCGGAAAAGTAGTATTGGAGATGAATCCAATTTGATAAAATAGAGAAAATATTGAATCATGCTTATGGAAAACCTTGCTATAAATTTTTAAGGATATAATTTTTAAAGATATTTAATAATATTTAATATTTATAGTTATTTTTTTCGTCGTTATTGCACGAGACAGGTATTGAAAAAATTAAAATGGATGAGTTCCGAGCTGCTGGATACAGGTGTGCCATTAAAAGTACAATATTTTTAGGGGGCCATCCGAAGATATAACAACCTCTCCTTGTAAAGGAGGTAAGCTTTTCGTTTCACAAACTATGTAACAGTTCTTACTAATTTCATATCATAGAAATTTGAAAACCGTAGTTTCACTTAAGTGTCTATCTGTAGATTTGTAAGTGGCATACCCCCCCAATACAATTACCCCCCTAAACGGTGTTTTATGCCCGTTTGGTCTCATAAGCACGCAGACTTGTTGAGTGGGATTATTTTGTATGGTTACTGAATTATCAGCAAAGCAAAGCTCACAGCACTAAAGATACAAAATATCCGACTATTCGCAGAATATCCTTCATAACACCATCTTCCCATGCTAATTTTAAAATATAATTCTTCTATTACAGTTGAGTATAAGTTAAATTTCTCAACTTTTTGAAATTTAGTAAATTTTTTGTTCTGCAGCTAACGATCATTATCTAAGTGGCACTTGGATTGGATGCCAGTTATTTCATAGATATTTATCAATTGCTAAGTTGCAAACCTAATTGCTCGATTTGAAGACTTAAATGAAGATTTAAATTAAGAATAGCCAAGATCAGAAATCCAATTGGTTGGCTAAATTACTTACCGTTTATAAGAAAAAAGGTATTTTTAAAATTGGCAAGATGATAAAATAGGATTAGAAATCATGTTAAAAAGTCATTTTTTCTAGGTTGAAATAAAAGTAATCGGCGAGGTTGCTCATTTCGTTGCAAAACAATCTCGCTAGAGACGTTTTGGAGCTTACCCAAAGACCCTATTTAATCCGGGGTGAGAAGAGGATTCGAACCGCCGGTGCCTGCTTCCCAAAGGCAGTGCTTTACCAAGCTCAGCTACACCACGCAATTCGTCAGACACCCTTTCTCTGTTTCACCTAAACTAAGCTCGCCTAATTTTATCTTTTAGAGATCCTGGGGATGGAGTGTAAGGAAACTTGTCTTTCGCAGAGAGTTTACTGGATGAGCAGCCGTATCGTATCGCAAATTATTAATATTGCCGGCTTACGACGAATTTTGCTAACGCTTCCAAACTGTAGTGAAAAGGAGAAGAGGGTAATTGTTGTAATTGAATTTGTGCTTTTTCAATCTCTTGAACAGCGCATTGTCGGGTATATTCTCGAGCTTTAGTATCAGAGATAATTTGCATAATGCAGGGTAGATTCTTCAAGCCTCCTGTTTTAATAGCTTCACGAATAAGCTCGACTTCTCGAAGATTAGCTTTTTGTTTGGCATAAATTAATGGCAGTGTCGCTTTTCCTTCTGCCAAATCATCGCCGATATTTTTATCCAACTTAGAAGAATCCTCGCTGTAGTCGAGAAGGTCATCAATAATTTGGTAGGCCATTCCCACATGTAAGCCGAAGGAAGCCATGGCCTTTCGTAGGGGCTCGTTTTTCGTTCCAATAATTGCGCCAATTTCGGCGGCGGCGGAAAACAATTGGGCTGTTTTGCGGCGAATCACTTCATAATAAGTCGACTCTTCAATGTTAGGGTCGTTTTGATTCATAAGCTGCCAGACTTCTCCTTCCGAAATTTCGTTCGTCGTATTAGCCAATACTTTCATGACGGGAATATTGTTGCGTTTGGCCAAAATCTGGAAAGCACGGGAATAGAGGAAGTCCCCTACCAATACACTCGCAGAATTTCCCCACCTTGCATTAGCGGTTTGTTGGCCGTGACGTTGATTAGATTTATCGATTACATCATCATGCAGCAGAGTAGCGGTATGAATGAATTCAACGACGGTGGCTAATTCGTGATGTTCGGTGTTTTGATCATAACCACAGGCTCGAGCAGCTAGGAGCACGACCAACGGTCGCAAACGTTTGCCTCCACTTCGAATAATATGATGAGTAATCGTTTGTATCAGGGGTATATGAGAGGAAAGCTTGTTGAGAATAAGAGCGTCGACAGCCTCCAGATCATGTTTTATGGGAAATCGAAGCGATTCCAGAGAAAGAGGCGTATCTGAAATGATTTCAATGGCTTTCATGTCATTCCATGTTAGGAGGGTGGTGGCAGTTGTGTCAAGACCAGAATCTTAGCTAGAACTATTGGGCATTTTATTTATGGCTTGTCAGGGACTGAAAGATTCCGTAAAATGCATCCTCTTCATTGTTCAATGGAGATTTGGAATGTATGCAATCATTAGAACCGGCGGTAAACAATATTGGGTTACCGAAGGTCAAACCTTAAAAATAGAGAAATTAGCTCAAGACATTGGTGCTTCTGTGAAATTTGACGATATATTGTTAATCAGGGAAGGCGATGAGTTACACATTGGATCTCCTCAAGTAAAAGGCGCCCAAGTAACAGCGGAAATTGTCGATCAGGGCCGAGTTTCTAAAATTAATATTATCAAATTTAAACGGCGTAAGCATCATATGAAACACATGGGGCATCGACAAGATTTTACTACAGTAAAAGTTACCGGTATCGGTCTCGAAGAAAAGAAAAAAGAGGAATAGATAATGGCTCATAAGAAAGCGGGTGGTAGCACACGAAACGGTCGCGACTCTAATCCAAAGATGTTGGGTGTAAAACGTTTTGGAGGTGAGCGAGTAGTCGCTGGCAATATCGTTATTCGGCAGCGGGGCACCCATTATCACCCGGGAGAAAATGTGGGTATGGGTCGAGATCATACTTTGTATGCCTTAGTTTATGGCAAGGTTAAATTTACGCGTAAAGGAATCAAGCAACGTAATTACGTTTCTATAGAACCTATGGAAGAGATTTAGTCTTTTCAAGATATCTCACTTTCCAGTCTCTTCAAGATGAAAGGCTATAGTATTATTTATTTGATTTACTAAACAACCCTTCTATTGCTAGCATTACATTTATATTCTCTGCTCTCGAGAATTGGTGAGTATAATTGCAATCATGAAATTTGTAGATGAAGTATTCGTGCAAGTAGAAGGCGGAAATGGTGGGTACGGCTGCTTAAGTTTTCGTCGAGAGAAGTTTATTCCCCGAGGGGGGCTGATGGTGGTAATGGTGGACAGGGTGGGAGCGTTTATTTTATTGCCGATAAATCTGTTAACACCTTAGTAGAATTTCGGTATCAACGACTATTACGAGCACAAAATGGCCAACCGGGTATGGGTAAGCTTCGTAGTGGAAAAAAAGGGGAAGACTTGGTAGTGTCTGTCCCCCTAGGAACTATGGTTTATGACAAAGAAACGGAAGAACTGATTGGTGATTTAATGCAGGAAGGCCAGAAGCTCTGTGTGGCTCAAGGAGGACGGTATGGTTTAGGGAATGCTTATTTTAAGAGCAGCACGAATCGAGCCCCGCGGAAAACAACTTCCGGCGAAGAGGGTGAAAAACGCGAATTAAAATTAGAATTAAAATTATTAGCTGACGTGGGTTTATTAGGCTTGCCTAACGCAGGAAAATCTAGCTTTATCCGCGCGGTTTCAAAGGCTACCCCTAAAATTGCCGACTATCCGTTCACCACTCTTTACCCTTATCTCGGGGTAGTGCGGATTGGAGAATATCGAAGCTTTGTCATTGCGGACATACCTGGCATTATTGAAGGGGCTACCGCGGGAGCAGGAGTGGGTATCCAATTTTTAAGGCATCTCGAACGAACTCAAATTCTATTACACATCGTCGATACAGCCCCGGTAGAGGGGCTGGATTCTGTGGTTCAAGCTGTGAAAGCAATTGTAGATGAACTTAAAGAATTTAGCAGCCAGCTTTTAGAAAAACCAAGGTGGTTAGTATTTAACAAAACGGATTTATTGCCTCCAGAGGAGATTGAGCCGCGTTGCAAAGCGGTTATCAAGGAACTTAATTGGCACGGCCCCGTCTATAAAATTTCAGCACTCAAATACGAAGGGACTCAGAAGTTATGGAAGTTATGTTACGATTTGATGGAATTTATTGAAAAGAAAAAGTAAGACGCGATGGGAGCTTAAGCACCTAAGCTTTCTTATCTTAGCTCACCCTATTTAGGATTTTAACGCTTTTAATTTTTGGTTTAAGCGGCTTTTCAAGCGAGCTGCTTTATTTGGATGGATAATCCGTTTGCCCGCGGCCTTATCAAGTAATTGGACGGCCTGTTGGAAAGCACTTTGTGCAGCAGAATGATCATTGGCTTGGAGGCTTTTTAATGTTTTTTTCACGATCGTGCGAACGGCCGAACGTTGGCTTGCATTGTGTAGTCGTCGCTTCTGATTTTGTCGCGCACGCTTTTTTGCTTGGGGAGTGTTAGCCATGGATATCCTCCAAAATGTTTTATCTGAGCCTGACAATATGCCGTTTTTACACGGCGTTTGTCAATAGAATGAGCCTGCGATATCCTTACCACCTTGCTCTCAATAACAGAAGCGCTCTATGAGCCGTAAGTTATTCAAATCCACATTTATTGTTTCTAGTATGACGCTCATTTCCCGTTTGCTGGGATTTGCTCGAGATGTGGTGCTTGCTGTGATTTTTGGCGCCGGACCTGCGTTTGATGCCTTTGTAGTTGCATTCAAAATCCCTAATTTCATGCGCCGATTGTTTGGTGAAGGGGCTTTTGCTCAGGCTTTTGTGCCGGTATTAGCGGAATATCGAATCCATCGCTCGCAGAAAGAAGTCCATCAATTTATCAATGTAATTTCTGGAAGTTTAGGTACGGCTTTGCTGGTCATTGTGGCGTTTGCTGAAATTATTGCTCCCTTGGTCATTATGCTATTCGCGCCGGGGTTCGTGAGCGATCCTGTTCGCCTGACTTACGCCACCCACATGTTGCGAATTACCTCTCCCTATTTATTATTAATTGCTTTAACTGCCTTTGCCGGAGCTACATTAAATACGTTCAACCGATTTGCCGTACCGGCATTTACTCCTGTGTTGTTAAACATTGCCATGATTGCGGTAGCATGGTTGTGGGCGTCTCATGTCTCAACCCCCATTTATGTTTTAGCTTGGGGGGTACTAATCGGGGGTCTTTTACAATTAGCTACTCAACTCCCTTTTTTATATCGTTTAGGATTTCTTCCTATCCCTAAATGGTGGTGGCGTGATCCCGGGGTAATTCGGGTTCTAAAATTGATGGTGCCGGCATTATTTGGTGTTTCTGTCGCT
>NZ_NIQB01000059.1:0-5134 GCF_018687865.1 Coxiella-like endosymbiont of Rhipicephalus sanguineus
GTTGCATGAGCTATATTTTCTGTAGCAAGGGGACGTGCATCCATACAATACCATAAAACCACCACCGTTAGAAAATAATAACCGACTATCGTTAAGAGATACAGACAAAATGAGCAATCAGAATATAAATAAGAATCAGGGGCAGGACAAAACAATACCAACACCGCCAATTCCACGCCAAAAAGATAAATGTTCAAACCGTTCCTTCAGCCAATGAAAATAGGTGTCAAACCAATGATATTGCCTGCTATAGCTATTGAAATGAAGCCACCATTGTATCACCAAACAACAACAAAATGCTGGCCAAAGCCATAGACTGCCACTCTCTACTGACTTTCAAATGGATCTCATTCTCGCTTATCTTTTTGTGGCTATAGCAATCCATTCTTCAACTATCCCCCATAGCTCTCAATCTCGTCGCAAACGGTCGGACATTGCCAAAGGCGTAGGGTATTTAATAACAACCCAATATGAAGAAATGATGAAAGATAATATAGTAACACTCTCAATTAAATAGCCTGCTTTATCTGAAATAATATGGCTGCTAAGAGCCATGTAAGCAATAATCAAAGAAAATTCGCTAATTTGACCTAAGCGTACTCCTACTTCCCAAGCTACTTGCTTGGATTCCCCCATCCAACGTAGCAACAACCTATAGGTTAAAGGCTTTATCCCCATCAATAAAACAAGCAAAATTAATGCAGGGATGATAACAAGAGGTAAAAAGTTAAGATCGAAAGTAGCCCCCACAGAGAAGAAAAATAAAACTAAGAAAAAATCTCGTACTGGCTTTAAACTTTCAGAAATATACACAGATACCGGTCTTGAAGCCAAGCTAACCCCAGCAATGAAAGCACCTACCTCACCTGACAAACCCAATAATGAAGCTAACTCAGCCATACTGAGACACCAGCCAATTGCCAATAAAAAGAGATATTCCTTAATCCGATTAAATTTAGAAAATAAAGGAAATAAAACCAACCGATCAAATAAATAAGCGAAAATTAAAATAGCAGGAAATCCTAATATTACTAAGCCGATATCAACCAGCACCTTCCCCTCACGTGAAGCCCCGTGTAATAAAAACAAAACGGCAATAGCAATTAAGTCTTGCAACAGAAGAACACTGATCATTACCTCTCCGGTATGTTGATGATGCAAAATCGTGGTTGGCAATAACTTAATGCCGATAATCGTACTGGAAAACATCATCGCACCACCAATAACTAAGCACTCCACTGACGAGTAACCAAAAAAATAAGCAACGAGATATCCTATAATCGCGAAGACGATCGAACTAATTAAGGCTACCCAGGTAATTTCCTTGAACATAGTTATCAATTTTTGTGGAGGCAAATTAAGGCCTAAAAGGAATAATAGGAAGATAATTCCCACGTCGCTGACCGTTCGAAGCATGTCGGTATTAGCAATTAATTTTAATCCCCACGGCCCAAACAAAATCCCTAATAGCATGTAAGCAACCAACATCGATTGGTGGGTCATTAAAGCAAAAGTTGATAGAACTGCTGCACCAGCGAAAATGAGAAAAATTGAAAAGATTATATTGTGTTCCACAATTCAAGTCCTATCGTCAATGCAATTTGCGGTGTTATTCAAGCTCTAATTTTCGTCTCAGCCAGATTTCCTCTCCCCTTCCTTCTTTTAAGAGCTCTAAAACATCAAAATTTTACCACTTCTGCCCGATTTTTCTATTAAAATAATAAAAAAGCTATTTATTTCTTTAAACTTATTAATTTTTTATGTAAAATTTAATTATCATTTTTATTAGCTAATCAGAGAGAAAAAGATGCCAGCAAAAAAAAACAAAAAATCTCTCGCAAGCGAGGACGTCCAACAGCAGGTAGTGCTTCAGTAAATTCCGAGCGTTTAATTTAAGAAGTGTCATGAAACAGCGTGACGACACGTAAGAAGTTACGTACCACATAAAAGAAATTAGCGAAAGCAAAGAAAGATGCTGCACGTAAACTCGCTAAACTTCGAAAAGATACAGCCCGAAAAGTAACTGCGGCTAAAAAAATCACGAACCACAACCAGAGGTGTTAAAACCACTGGAAGAAAACAAGCGGGTCGTCCCCATAAAACAGCCCCAAAGTTAGCACGACAAAAACGAAACGTGATCGCTGTCACCCAAGAAAAACAGTTTCGATGGCGTCAACTACTGCCCGTCGCCGTGGACGTCCTCGCAAAACAGCAGTGTAGAGCAGCGTAGCTTCTTTGAAAAAACTTCGCAAAGCGGGATTTTTTCTTTATTCTCATTAAAGAAACCGGCTTTTAGAGAATTGCTCAAGTTAAATTATACTGTTCACGTTATATCTTTAATTAATTAACACCATTGCGATTAGCGAATTTGTAGCTATTTAATAGCTTTAAAATACGCTCCCACACTTCATCCATAGTACCAAGGCCTGATATACGATAATAATGGGGTGCCTGAGAATCGCCTGATTTTTTCCACGCCGAATAATAGTGGCTAAGAGGACTGGTTTGTTGTTTATAAATGGCTAAACGTTTTCGAACCGTCTCTTCATGATCATCGGCTCGCTGAACTAAAGGTTCATCCGTTAGATCATCTTTACCGGGTATTTTTGGAGGATTGTATCGTCGATGGTAAGTTCGGCCTGAAGCAGTATGGACCAATCGACCCGTCATACGTTCAATAATTTCTTCTTCTGGCACATTGATATCAATCACCAAATCAATTTTAATTTTCTGACTATGTAATGCTTCTGCTTGTGCCGTGGTACGTGGAAAACCGTCTAATAAATAGCCCTTTCGACAATCAGGTGAATTCACGTGTTCTTTTACCAATGCAATCATAATGTCATCTGAAACAAGCCCCCCTCCTTCCATTACCTTTTTTACTTCTAACCCTAAGGGAGTTCTTGCTTTGACAGCAGCACGTAACATATCTCCTGTCGAAATTTTGGGTATATCCAATTGCTTGGCAATAAATTCTGCTTGAGTTCCTTTACCGGCTCCGGGAAGCCCTAATAAAATAATTCGCATTATGAATTAACCCTATTAATTAATTGATAAGAATCATACACTTTAGCACGGTTTAGACGTAATCGACCACTTTGAGTGATTATAAAACTCACGGCAGCTTGTTTATCCTTAGTAGGGAGGGCAAAAATAAAAAGTACCTTGTTGGTCTCTGATAAAGCTACTGACAGTAAAATCAAAATAAGTATTTAAACTACTCCGCCATATTAACCGATATCCGGAGAAATATTTGGCATAATATCAACGGAGCTTTTTAGTATTCAATTCTTGAATGATTTGTCCCTGGATCCATTGATGATCGCAATGTTGTCCATCACGACTACCGCATAAACGCATCACTTGGCCTTGCTCAACGGCAGTATTTCACGCCAAATGAATAGCTCCAATTAAAACGATTAACAAATAAAGTAATTCGCTCCTCAGAAGGGTGCTTTCCAAATATTCAACGATGAGCCTATTTAATGTCTTAGAGCCCGTTATTCGCAAATTCCATTGCATAAGACGATTTAAATCGCGCACACTAATTCGCTTATCTATTAAAAACTGCCCTCTTGTTGTTTATGAATCAATCGCAAGAAATCACCCAACACCAATCGAAAATTCTTCTACAATTTCTTCCAAAATATCTCGTAAAGTTACAAGCCCTTGAATGTCTTCATACTCATCTACCACCAACCCCATTGTTTTATTTTTTGTCGAAAATTAACTAACTAATGATTCAACAAAGTAACATCAGAAATAAAATAAACCTCTTCTGCCTCATTCAGCAATTTATCGTTGAGTGAGCTGATTCTGAAAAAGAAGACGTATCACCCGGCGCACGTTTAATATCCCAATAACGTCATCAATACTTTCTCAAAAAAGAGGGAAAGAATCATATTTTGACGCCAAAAAATCCGCTAGAATCTTATCCCACTCATCAGTGACATCAATACCGTATATTTGATTGCATGATATCATTACATCTTCTATTGTCATTTCCTCTAAATCTAAAATGCGTAATAGCATTTGTTGATAACCCGAAAGATTTTTTCCTGTTACTTCACGAACAATACTTCGCAACTCTTCGGGGGCTTAAAGGCTCTGTTAAAGGCTCTGGTAAATGTGCAGCTACCTTATATGAGAAAAATACGCAAGAAACCATTAGCAATATAATATTAATCAACCAAACCAATGGGTAGGGCACGCGTAATAAAATTTTAAGCGCTAAAGAAGTTGGGAAAGCAACCTGTTGAGGATGTAAGACAGCTAATGTTTTAGGCGTAGTTTCTGCAAATATCAAAATCAATAAAGTTAAAATTACTGTCGCAACGATAACTCCCAAATTTCCTAAAAAATGAACAGCAATAACGATGGGAATCACCAAATCCAAAATATTGGCGAAAGTGTTACCAATCAAAATAACGCCAATTAATCGATCCGGCCGTTGTAAAAGCTGTATTACTCGTTGCGTCTTGACATTACCTTTACAGGCCAAATGACGCAAACGATAGTGGTTAATAGCCATCATTCCTGTTTCTGAATCAAAAAAAGCAGATATTAAAATAAGTAAGAAGAACAATACGCTAAAGTATTGAACATCAGCATGGGTCAATGGAGTCCCATAGTCTCAAAGGTTTCCAAATAAAGGTCTTAATTAGAATAATGCTCCCGAATTGGAAGACCATAGAGCTCAAGAAAATTACTGAATCACAATTAATTGACTACTATGACTACTAAAATATACAACCTAAATATACAAAACTATTAATAGTGTAATACACCCAATAAAGTGCCGTAAATAGCCTTTTGTCCTCGCCATCCCTTGGTGCCGACCAATTAAAAGAACCGCAAAAACTAACCAGGCTGACAATACTAAAATGGTTTTCGCCATAAAAAAGAATTACGCCCTAACTCTTAGTGAAAAAAAGTAAATGCTGGAACCTAATAAAATGGTTAAAAATAAAAACTGCAATAGTATGAAAAACTGTTTTTTCCATGGTATTTTTTCCATGGTAATTATAAAGGGGATAATTTTTGAATATGTGTGCCCGATGGGCGAAGTCGCAACAATCGTTCTTGGAGAGCTAATAATACAGCTTGAAGGCCAGCGACCACCAATATACCGGAA
>NZ_NIQB01000060.1:0-24150 GCF_018687865.1 Coxiella-like endosymbiont of Rhipicephalus sanguineus
AAAGCCTGCATAATTTATTGTTTATTTGCTTAATAGTAATGGAGGTAGTGGTATTTTTTTCAACTCTCAGTCAAGTTCGTCGTCAAGGCAATAACCTCATAATCCACTCGCTCATCAGCGGCGATCGTTGTAACGGCGGAATTGCCGAGGTCTCTATGAAAGACGATTCTTTAATTTACGGAATTCAACCTCACGCTCTATGATTTTTTTTAGAACTGGCGAAATACAATCCCCACCATCTAAACGCGTATACTGATTTAGCGGCCTGCGACCAGCTGTTGTCAGGCTATCGCAACTTTTAAACAACAATTAAATCAACTAATTGGGAAACAACAGCTAATTTCTGTTAATTTAAATGAAGCATTAACTCTCAATACCTCTGGCTTCTTTTAATAAACTTATTACAGAATATCAAAAACGAGGTCAAAAACATTTAACTCCTGCAGAATTTAATGAATTTGTAAAATCTTTTAACTTTTTTAACTTTAAATTCTTCAAAGAAAAAGTACTTTAATTAAGAATTATAACATTTCTAACATTTCCTTGCTTAGAATCTGATTTTGATATTCTTTTTAGAAAAAACTATCCTCCTAATCTTGAAAATTAAATTAAAGTTACCTATTCTAGAAAAATAATAATTACTGTTAAAAAATGAAAACTATTCTCAACAAAATTTTGTTATACCTATTTGGTTTTACATTTATTATTAACGCATTTGCTCTAACTCTTCTGCATTTCGATGGCTTTATAAATTGTTAAAAGCAACTGGGCTACTTATTAAACTTCAAAATTTAAAAATTCATATTTCTCACTTGGACACAATATTAAAAGCTATTTCAAAGGTCTTCTGAGGCTTGAAAAAAATTATTGAAATACATTATATTATCACCATTACTTAATTAAGAAAATGAACTTTATGGGGCTATCTGATTATTATGGTTATTATGCTTTAGCAAACAACATCCTAATCCCCAAAAAATTTCGACTCAAGAAAAAGGTAATTTGGATTTCTTTGGTTAAGTATTCAATCTAAAAATAAAATTAATTGGATTGGCTCTCTTCATGTTAAATTAAAGAATGATGAAGGTATAAAAACTTAGTTATGAAAATTAAAAATTCATACCTATCCTTACCCTCTGCCTTCTTTTATGAATATTTTGATGAATTACTTTTAGAAGTGAACAGTAATCCCTCTCTATTTGGAAGCAGAGGAAAAAATTTAATAAAAATAAATAGTTAGAGTAACAATCTTAATAATCAAACAAATAAAAAATAATAAGTATCTTTAAGATAATTTTAATTCCAAGTGGTATTATATAGTGCTTCAGGCACTAATTCATGAAGGAATAATAAATACGACGGGTAGATTATTTATTAATCATTTTCATAGAGATAATCTGTTTATCGACATCCGTCATGATGATAATTTTAATGCTAGTGAAAAAATATAAGATTATTTGTGAGTCACCTTTATGAACATCTATCCCTCCAAGCCCAGGCATGAATTAATGCCACCGATGACTACGTGAATCAGGAGCCGCTTGCAAATAATCATGAGAGAAATGCCCAATCCCTTATGATCACATTTTTTACGCCTATATGAAATAGAAAAATATAACATGGAAAAATGCTTAGGCTAATCCAAAGCGAAATATATGGAGAAGTTACCAACGGCTAGGAAAAACATCATTTAGTAAGCAATTATTGTTTTTTTTGCAGTCACTAAAAAACAAAATCTTTACATTAATCATGCACGGCAATTTGAGGACTTTTATGTTGCCGGGAAGAGAAGATGAACTTAAAGAATTACAACAGCTTGTCAACCGCCATTTTCAATCAGGGTTTTATTTTGAGACTCGCCTTTCTCCAGGACGACACGCTTTTTTGTTCAGCGATGATAATTTAATGGGTGAGGGATCTCCATCCTCTCACAAGATCCCTCGCTACGCTCGGGATGACGACAACGGAAAAGCTCAAAATATTTATCTGAAAGTCTTCTAAAGACATTAGTCTTTAGAAGACTAATGTCTAACCATTAAAATGAAAATAACAGAATTTGACTGACCTTTCTAGGCCTAAATTAATTAAACTTTGAACACAGATCCCGGCTTTCCCGATTTTTGTTCTTTATCTTTATTAGAATCCTCGTTATTTACAGGGGTTTCAGTTTGAACGGTATCTAAAACCAGGTATTTTTACTGAGAAAATGAGGTGTTAATATTGAGTAGTTTTTCAAATAAATTCATTGACATGCTTAGGCGTTGGTTAAAACTGGTATTAAAAAAGTCCTCTTAACCGATGCAGCCAAATGCCAAGATCCCTTGAGAGTGGTACTAGTTTGGCTTCTTTTAATGTTTTCCTCTATTCCTCTTTAGAGAAATTATTTCTGAAAAAAGTAAAAGAGATAAACTGATCGTTAAAATGCACTATGAGTATGAGTAGGGTTACGCTTTGCAAGCAATCGAACTGATAATCAAAGACCTGTTCCAATCAATTGATTAAATTGGCGGAGAGAGAGGGATTCGAACCCTCGATGGAGCTTTCGCCCCATACTCCCTTAGCAGGGGAGCGCCTTCAGCCAACTCGGCCATCTCTCCATTAATTGCCTTTTACCTGGAACCTTCGTGGGGTGCAAGGTCAATAATTTTCGGGTCGACTCTCCAGACTCTACGAGGCAAGCATAATAACACTCCTCTCAACAGAAATAAAACGAGTTATTTTCTCACTCTTAAAATTTAAGATTTGAATGAAGAATTCAACGGATAGAAAAACAAAAAGCCTGTGAAATAAAACAAGATGAAAGACGGAACGGAAAAAATCCAAGATATACCTCTCACCAGCTGCGGGGTATAAATTACTCAGATTCAGAAGTCTTTTCAGTGTCAACTTCGCCTTGTAGCTTCGTTAGTTTTTCCTGTTGAATTCGCTCATAAATTTCTTCGCGGTGAACAGAAACCTCTTTCGGTGCTTCAATCCCAATGCGAACTTGGTTGCCTTTCACACCAAGAATAGTCATCTTGACATCGTCTCCGATAATCACCGATTCACTAATACGTCTCGTTAATATTAACATCTTCCTCTCCTTCTTTGGAGGAATCCTTACCTGCAAGCCTTTGGGGCGAAACCTCCCTATCTTTAATTTTAGTACAATCGAGAGCCTTAAGCTCTCCAGTTTTCAAAAGACTTTAAGATAATATCATAATTCACTGATAAATCAATAACTTTTTAACTTACAATCGAGGTTAAAGGCTGAATGAAGTGTCCGGGCGCCCACTTCCAGGTACTTCTCATCAATAACAGCGGAAATTTTGATCTCAGTAGCAGTTATTAAGTGGATATGAATCCCTTCCTGCCCTAGGGCACTAAACATTTGGGAGGCGATACCTGCATGGGAACGCATCCCAACACCTACTAAAGAGATCTTGGCAACCTCGCTATTACCAAGTACGGTCCAGGCACCGAGCTCTTCTGCTACTGTTTGCATGATAGGATAAGCTTTTACATAATCATCCCGCTGCAAAGTGAAGCTAAAATCGATCTTCATATCCACGGTGGGGACATTCTGAACGATCATGTCCACTTCAATATCTGCCTTCCCAATAGGCCCAAGAATGTAGCTAGCTAATCCAGGCCTTTCTGGAATCCCTTGGAGGGTCAGTTTCGCTTGACGTCTTTCAAAAGCAATGCCTGATACAAGCGGCTGTTCAATACAATCCCGTTCGTAAGTAATTAAAGTTCCTAGTCCTTTTCGTAGACTGGACAATACGCGAATAGGGACCTGATATTTCCCCGCAAATTCGAGAGATCGATTTTGAAGTACTTTAGCACCTAAGCTGGACATTTCCATTACTTCGTCGAAAGTGATCTTCGAAATTCGCCTCGCAGCAGGAACGACCTTAGGATCACTGGTATAAACTCCATCGACATCAGTAAAAATTTGACACTCGTCCGCTTGCAAAGCGGCAGCTAAAGCAACCGCGGTAAGATCAGAGCCTCCTCGGCCTAAGGTAGTAATCTCACCAATTTCACTAATTCCTTGGAATCCAGCCACCACCGGCGTACGCCCTTCTTTTAAATCGGCCAATAAAATCTGAGGATCAATATCAATAATTCGAGCTTTTTGGTGTTCGTTAGTAGTCCGTAAACGGATTTGCGCAGCGGTATAAGAATGGGCGGGACAATTTCGGGTCTCTAATGCCATGCTAAGCAGAGCAGCCGACATTTGCTCACCCGTTGATATTAATGCATCATACTCCCGCAAATTGGTCTCAGAAATGGAACGGGCTAGTTTAATCAACCGGTTTGTTTCACCGTACATTGCAGAAACGACTACAACCACTGCATGCCCTTGTTGACGCGCTTCCGAAACAATACGAGCAGCGTTCTGTATTCTATTAATGTCTGCAACAGAACCGCCCCCAAATTTTTGAACGATTAATGCCACGTCGATGACTCCAATTTAATTTTAGCAGTTCCCAAGAAGATCCTTGTTAATGTTTTAATGTTCAGCTGTTGCTGTTAATTTCTCTTTTACCCATTCGTATACCGAGTCCAGAGCTTCATTTAATCGCTCTGGAGAATCTCCTCCTCCTTGAGCCATGTCAGGACGACCCCCGCCTCTTCCTCCGACTTGTACAGCCACAGACATTAATAATTCTGTGGCATTAAAATAATCTAAGGAATTTTTTGTAACCCCAGAGATCAGCTGGACTCGGTCCTTTTCTACTATAGCGAGTACGATAGCCGCTTTTCTAAGTTTTTGCTTTAATTCATCAACCATAGCACGTAAGGTATCGTGATCTACGGCTTCTACTTTTGACGTTAAAACCTTTACCCCTTGAATATCGACTGCCTCATTTATCAAATACGAAAGCTGCTGTGAGGCCATCTGTCGTTTTAATTTTATTAACTCTTTTTCTCTATTACGATTTTCTTCTAAAACTTGATTCAGCTTTAAAATCAATTTGTCCTTATTTGTTTTTAATAAATTACTTAAATTTTCTAACTCCTCTTCTTCGGTTTCAATATAAGATAGCGCTACCTGGCCAGTAACCGCTTCAATACGACGAATACCCGCAGCACAGGCTGATTCAGAAACAATTTTGAATAAACCAATTTCTCCGGTCCGTTTGGTATGAGTGCCACCACAAATTTCAGTAGAAAAATCACCCATTTTTAAAACACGAACTCTTTCTCTATATCGTTCACCGAAAAGGGCTAACGCTCCAAATTCTTTTGCCTCCTCAGGTGTCATGACATTGACATTAGAAGTCAAATTAGCTTGAATTTGCTGATTTACTAATTTTTCTACAGCTTGTAATTCTTGCCGGATCATGGGACGCGGGTGGGAAAAATCAAATCTCAAATGCTTAGCTTCTACAAGAGAACCCTTCTGCATGACATGATTACCCAATATCCGCCGCAAAGCTTCATGCAACAAGTGGGTGGCTGAGTGATTTCGCATAATATCGAAACGTGAACTATCCACCTTTGCTTGCACTTTGTCTTTGACATGCAAAGTTCCTTTGACTATTTCACCTATATGCAAATAAACAACCCCCTGTTTTTTGGTATCCTTAACACGGAATTTCCCAAATTTAAAAAATAAATAACCCCGGTCTCCCACTTGCCCACCGGATTCAGCATAAAAAGGAGTTCGATCAAGTACAACCACTCCTTTTCTTCCTTCATTTAAGACAGTTACCGGCTTATTATCTTCCAAAAGCACAGTTACAGAAGCTTCTGCATTTAAAGTCTCATAACCAATAAATTCGGTTTTACCGCTGATGTGTACTTTTTGAGTATGATCAAGAGTAAATTGTTGGGCTTGTTGAGATTGTTCTCGTTGGCGCTCCATTGCCTTATTAAACCCAGCATAATCCATGGTAAAATTACGTTCTCTAGCAATATCCGCCGTTAAGTCCGGAGGAAAACCGTAAGTGTCATATAATTGAAAAATCATCTCGCCAGGAATTTCTCGATGAGACAACTCGCCCATTTCTTGATCTAAAATCTTAAGACCTTTTGATAATGTTCGGGAAAATTGAATTTCTTCCTGACAAATAACTTGTTCAATAATAGGCTGAGTTCTATAAGGTTCGGGATAAGCATCCCTCATCACTTTTGTTAAGGGAGTTACTAACTGATAAAAAAAGGTCTCCTGTTGTCCCAGTTTATAACCATGGCGCACGGCGCGACGAATAATACGACGCAAAACATACCCCCTTCCTTCGTTAGAGGGAATAACACCATCCGCAATAAGAAAAGCAGCCGAACGAATATGGTCCACAATTACTCGCATGGAGATATTGCGAAAATCCTGATTACCAATCAACGATCCTAAGGTCTTTAAAAGATATTGGAATAATTCAATATCGTAATTGTCATGAACGCCCTGCATCACTGCCGCAATACGCTCAAGCCCCATCCCAGTATCAACAGAAGGTTTGGCTAAAAGATGCAATTTACCAGATAAGTCTCTGTTATATTCAATAAATACTAAATTCCAAATCTCCACATAACGATCCCCATCCGCGTCGGGACTTCCCGGTGGTCCTCCGGCTACGGTGGGCCCGTGATCGTAAAATATTTCTGTGCAAGGACCGCAAGGTCCGCTATCTCCCATCTGCCAAAAATTCTCTTTTTCGCCGCATCGAGAAAAACGCTGGGGATCAATTTTCATTTCTTTAAGCCAAATGGCTTGACTTTCAGGATCATTTCGAAAGACGGTAACCCACAAACGCTCTTTTGGTAACTCTAGAACTTCCGTTAAAAAGCGCCAGGCATAGTCAATCGCTTCCCGTTTAAAATAATCTCCAAAACTAAAATTCCCAAGCATTTCAAAAAAAGTATGATGGCGGGACGTATACCCCACATTTTCCAAATCGTTGTGCTTCCCTCCAGCTCGCATGCACTTCTGTATAGAAACAGCACGCTGATAAGGACACCTATCAATGCCTAAAAATACATCTTTGAATTGGACCATCCCGGAATTCGTAAATAAAAGAGTCGGGTCATTTTCATTAACTAATGAACTACTTGAAACAACTTCATGATCTAGTTTTTTAAAATATTCAATAAAAATTTGACGTAATTGATTGCTATTCATGTAATTTGACATTTTTGTATCCAACGATAGATGTGTTCTGAATCAAAACCTCGTTCCATTAAAAAGCGGACCAACCGAGCAGAACTCTTCTTAGTTATCTTGCTCCTGATATTTTTTTGCAAAACTGAGACAGCACTTCCCACCAAAACATTTCATCATGAGGAAGATATTGGCGGACCAATGAATCTGTTATTCCTCGATGTTTAAGTTCCGCTATGATACGATGAGGACCAAACCCTGCAGCGATACGTTAACGCACATAAACTTCAGTGTATCGCTCATCACTTTGAAGACCCTCAACAGCTAATGATATTATCAAAGTTTCCACTTCTGAAAGTTTATAACCCTTATTTAGAAGTTTTTGCTTTAATTCTAGCTGGGAATGCTCGCGTCTTGCCAATAAAACAATAGTGCGTTCACGAAGTTCCATCATTCTATCACGGCAGTTTCTTCAGCTGTTTTTTCTCCACTTTTTTGCTTCGACAATAATTTTTCTCGTAAACGAGTTTCAATTTCTTTTACAACTTCCAAGTTTTCCATTAAAAATTGGCGAACATTTTCTTTCCCTTGCCCAATGCGCTCACCATTATAGCTGTACCAAGCACCTGCTTTTTCGATAAGTTCATTTTTAACACCAAGCTCAATTAATTCGCTTTCGCGCGAATACCCAGCCCATATAAAATATCAAATTCCACTTGACGAAACGGCGGTGCTACTTTGTTTTTGACCACTTTGACTCGCGTTTCACTACCCATAATTTCTTCACCCTTTTTAATCGATCCAATACGACGAATATCCAATCGCACTGAAGAATAAAATTTTAGTGCGTTTCCACCTGTAGTAGTTTCGGGACTACCAAACATGACACCAATTTTAATTCGTATTTGATTAATAAATATTACCAATGTATTGGATTTCTTGATGTTAGCGGTAAGTTTACGCAATGCTTGTGACATTAACCGGGCCTGGAGTCCCATATGAGAATCACCCATATCTCCTTCAATTTCGGCCTTGGGCGTTAAAGCAGCCACTGAATCGACCACCACGACATCAACAGCAGCGGAGCGAACTAGCATATCGGTGATTTCTAAGGCTTGCTCTCCAGTATCGGGTTGCGATATCAATAGATCGTCAACATTAACACCCAATTTTTGAGCGTAGACTGCATCTAGAGCATGTTCAGCGTCTACAAAGGCGGCTGTACCACCCATTCGTTGACAAGAGGCGATCGTTTGAAGTGTTAAAGTCGTTTTTCCGGAAGCCTCTGGACCATATATTTCTATTATACGTCCTCGAGGCAAGCCGCCTACGCCCAATGCAATATCCAAACCCAGTGAGCCTGTGGAAATTACATCGATATCTTTAATAATACCAGCATCACCCAGCCGCATAACTGAGCCCTTGCCAAATTGGCGCTCAATTTGGGACAAGGCAGCGCTTAATGCTTTATTACGATCATCCATTCTTGCTCCTTAATAATCGATTTAAAAATCGATTTAAAACAATTACACCACAAATATAGAATTTTCTCACAAAAAATTGTGCAAATATTATTCCATAAATAAATCAAATCGCTTAGGTATACCGTATCCTTTAACCGGTAACAGATTTAAGCAAACATTTTAATCCATAAGCAATTGCCGAATCCCGAACGTGTTTGCGTCCGCTTTCAAAATGAGCTTTGTAACATTCTACTTCGCCGGTTTTTTTGCAATTCCAAACCAAACGGTCCCTACAGGTTTATCAGGGATTCCTCCACTAGGCCCCGCAATACCGGTAATACTCAAAGCGATATCAGCATGACTTCGTTTCAAAGCTCCTACAGCCATTTCCCGTGCTACTGTTTCACTAACCGCGCCTTCCCGTTTTATTAATTGTGGGTCTATTTCCAAAAGTTCTTCTTTTGCGCTGTCACTGTAGGTAATAAATCCACGTTCAAACCAAGAAGAACTTCCTGGAACACGCGTAATTACTCGACAAAATCCACCCCCTGTGCAAGATTCTGTCACTGCTAATTTCATTCCTTTTTCTTTTAAAATTAATCCGAGTTGACGGCTTAAAGGATAACTATTAACATCCACTGTGGCTCCATGGTGAAGATAGACTGGAGAATTTAATAAATCATAACAATACCTCTTGAGTATCACCAGTGATTTTACTAAGCTTTCAGGGAGATGGACACTCGAATAAAAGCACACCCTTATCAAGAAGATTTCAGCCAACATACCCCAATGATGCAGCAATATTTGCGGATCAAAAAGGAATATCCAGATCTTTTAGTCTTTTATCGCATGGGTGATTTTTACGAATTATTTTATGAGGATGCTCAAAGAGCCGCTAAATTATTAAATATTACTTTAACCACTCGCGGTCAGTCCGGGGGCCAAACTATTCCCATGGCCGGGGTTCCTTATCATTCCGTAGACAATTATTTAACTAAATTAATTCGTCTTGGCGAATCAGTAGTTATTTGCGAACAAATTGGTGATCCAACTACCACTAAAGGACCTGTGACTCGCGAAGTAACCCGAATTATTACTCCAGGTACCGCGAGTGACGAAATTTTACTAGAGGAACATCGAGATAATACTCTAATGGTGGTCCACCAAAGAAAAAACATTTTCGGCATTGCTACCCTGGATATCACCAGCGGTCGATTTTTAATTCAAGAGGTTGCTACCGAAACTGAACTTCTTGCAGAAATTGAACGTATTTCTCCTGCTGAATTATTAATTAATGAAGAAATGCAGATTAAATCACTTAAAGTAGAGGTCAAACGTCATCCTCCCTGGGAATTTGATTGTGACACCGCAACAACGCTCTTGTGTCAACAATTTCAAACTCAAGGATTGGATGGTTTTGGGGTCACGCATTTGCCCGTTGCCATTGGCGCCGCCGGTTGTTTATTGCAGTATGCAAAATATACCCAAAGAACGGCTTTACCCCATATTCACTCCATTCAAGCTGAACAAAATGAAGAATCTATTCTCATGGACGCAAGCACGCGTCGTAATCTTGAATTAATTAACAACTTGCAGAGTGAAGAAATTCATTCCCTTGCTTGGGTGTTAGACCGAACAGCAACTCCAATGGGCCGTCGATTATTGCGACGATGGATAAATCGTCCCCTACGTGATCAAGCTCTATTGCAAAAAAGACAAAGCGCGATCACACTTATTTTGAGAAAAAAATTTTATGCTGAACTGTGGGAAAATATACGTCCTATTGGGGACCTAGAAAGAATCATCGCCCGAGTAGCTTTACGTTCAGTACGGCCTCGAGATTTAATGCAATTACGGCAGGCGTTAAGTTTAATACCGACTTTACATCAGCAATTAATTTTCTTATCGGCAAGTGAATTATTACAACAAATTAAAAATAGACTGGGTCATTTCGATGATTTATTTCAATTATTGCAAGACGCAATAGTAGAAAATCCTCCAGTTGTCATTCGCGATGGGAACGTCATTGCGCAAGGTTTTGATTCAGCTTTAGACAAGCTTCGCAATCTAAACAGAAGTACTCATCAATTCTTATTAGACTTAGAACAACACGAACGCGAGCGGACAAAAATAAACACGCTAAAAGTGGGTTATAATCGAATTTACGGATATTACATTGAAATTTCACGGGCACAAGCAAAAGAAGTACCTCCTGAATATATTCGCCGGCAAACATTAAAAAATGTGGAGCGATATATAACCCCCGAATTAAAAAATTTTGAAGACAAGGTTTTGAGTAGTCGCTCTCGAGCGTTAGCTCGAGAAAAAGAACTTTATGAGCAATTATTGGATGTGTTAATTGAAAAATTAATTCCGTTACAACAATGTGCAATGGCCATTACCGAATTGGATGTATTAAATAATTTAGCAGAACGTGCGGATACTCTTAATTATTGCGCTCCACAATTTTATGATGAGCCCGTCATTCATATTGAAGCAGGTCGCCATCCTGTGGTGGAAAATGTAATGCCCGATCCATTTATACCAAACGATACCTGCCTTGATGACAAAAGGCGAATGTTAATAATTACTGGTCCAAATATGGGTGGCAAGTCTACTTATATGCGACAAACTGCTTTGATTGTGTTACTCGCTTATATCGGCAGCTTTGTACCTGCAAAAAGTTGTCGTGTGGGCCCAATCGATCGCATTTTTACACGCATTGGTGCTGCAGATGATCTCGCTAGTGGACGATCGACCTTCATGGTCGAAATGACGGAAACGGCGACTATTTTGCATAATGCTACTGAGCGAAGCTTAGTATTGATGGACGAAGTGGGGCGAGGCACAAGTACATTCGATGGTCTTTCGCTCGCTTATGCATGTGCCTCTTATATAGCTACGCAATTAAAAGCTTTCACTTTATTCGCTACACATTATTTTGAATTAACCGGACTAGCTGAAATATTTCCCGCAGTCAGAAACGTCCATTTGGATGCCGTGGAACATCAAGAAAAAATTGTTTTCTTACATGCTCTCAAGGAGGGTCCTGCCAATAAAAGTTATGGGTTGCATGTTGCTCAATTGGCTGGAGTTCCTCGAACTGTCATTCATCAAGCGCGTCAAAAACTAGAAGAACTTGAAAATTCAACCCGAGGAGAAAAGTATTTAATGCCACAACAAAACGAACTCTTTTTATCTGAAAATTCTCTGCTAATGGAAATAAATAAAATTAACCCCGACAATCTGACACCCAAACAAGCCTTGGACATTCTTTATTATTTAATTGAACTTCGACAAAAATCATGAAACATCCTTATCCCAATATTGCTATTATTATTCCTGCTTATAATGAAGAAGCCAGTATTCGTACTATTGTTGAATCTGTTTTTTCTTTTACTGATAAAGTTATTATAGTTGATGATGGGAGCACAGATCAAACGGTAATGCAATTGGAAAATTTGCCCGTAGCACTTCTTAGAAACACCACCAATCAAGGTAAAGGTGCCAGCTTAATGCGCAGTTTTCGTCATCTCCAAGAATTAAATGTCCGTGCCGCTATTTGCATGGACGCTGATACCCAACATGATCCTCATGACATTCCTAAATTTATTCAAGCAATGGAGGAATACCCCAACCATATTATCATCGGTGCGCGAACCTATGATGCGGAAAGCGCTCCTAAAGCGCGGCGACGTGCGAACCTGATTGCTGATTTCTTCATCTCCTGGGCTGCTGGACATCGTATTATCGATACCCAATCGGGTTATCGTCTCTACCCTTGTGATTTTCTCTATCAATGCCTGCGTAGGCTACGTTCTCAACGGTTTGCTTTTGAAAGCGAAATATTGATTCAAGCCAGTCGTCGAGGCTATCTACCCATCTCCATTCCGATCCATTCTCATTACCCCAAAAATTCTCGCCCGAGCCATTATAAGCCACTGATTGATACTCTAAAAATCACCTGGATGGTAACATGGAAAATTATTACCCGTGGATTTTGCTTGCCCGGCTTACGGCGTACACTGCTCAAACCTAACAAAATCGCGGATTTTGAAAGAGAGAATTAAATTTCACGCTAATCCCTCTTTTCGGATAGAGGCTAAAATTGATCCATAGCCTCTTCTATGGGATCATTATTACTTTGGCTTCCTCTCGAGTAACCCAATGACAGAAAAACATCCGAAAGGCCTCTATCTTTTATTCTTTACCGAGTTATGGGAACGATTTGGCTTCTATACAGTAATCACTATCATCATTCTTTATTTAGTACAATCCTTGCACTTTACAGATTAACACGCTGACTTATTGTATTTGGTTTCCAAAAAACCATTTTATGGGGCAGCTGCTTATTTATACTCGGCTATCTGCTCACAGTACTCCCAAGCCAGCAGGTTTTTTTTATTGGATTGGCTTTACTGGTTGTGGCTAATAGTCTTTTTAAACCCAATGTATCTAGTATTGTTATTGTGGGAACCCTTTATAGAACGGACGATCCTCGTGAGATGGGGGTTTTACTCTCTTTTACATGGGAATTAATGTGGGTTCACTTATTTCTCCCATTTTCATCGGTGCAGTAGTTCATTACTACGGCTGACATGCTGGTTTTCTATTCGCTGTATTGGGCATGGTTATTGGTATGATTACCTCCCTCATTGAGCGTAAACGTTTAGGTAATCGCGCTCTTCCTACACAAAGCCCTCTTAACAGCTTCTCAGCTAAAATCAAATTTAACACCGCATTATGTTTAGGAATTATAGCGAGTGTTGCTCTTATTAAACTTTGTTTTGATTTCCCGGCTTCAACTAACACGATTGTAGTTATTGGTACTTTTTTAATCTTCCTTGCCGTAGTTTATTTCCTTCTCAAAGAGAAACGTGCACAACGAAATAAAATGACGGCAAGCCTTATCTTAATTGCCATTTGTATTGGCTTTTTGGCTCTCTACAATCAAACCTTTTCTTCTTTAATGTTATTCGCTGATCGTAATATGAATACCCGCTTGCTTGGCTTTAAAATTAACGCAGAATTTACTCAATTTTTTAATCTACTTTTCATAATTGCTTTGAGTCCACTCTTAAGTCGCTTATTAGAGGAGACAGTAACAACATAAATGACGGCAAACCGAGACCATCCGCTAAAAATAAGATCCACGAATTATCGAACCTCATTGTTGCTGCCCAAAATCCTATTCGCATTCTAGATGCAGTCAAATGGAGCTACACTGTCAAAAAAAGATTTCTTTAAACACAAATTTAAAAAATTACCCGCAGTTGATTTGGATTATTATCAAAAAAATAAATTCGTTTTTGATCCCGATCAAAAATTACAAGAATTTTATGACATAGAACTTTGCATTAAACATGAATCAGGCAAATATAATAATGTTGTCAGCACCTTGATCCAACCCCGTTACCGAGAATATCGTGATGTCACTCAGCTGACGATATTATCGCTGATGCTGCTGTTGGCACTGATACAACTAAATTACGTAAGGATCTAAAATTTAGCGAACGCGTTCTGCAACTTTACGAGGTTTACGAAGGGTGAGTACATTTGGGTACAACTCTGAATGAACTCGAGCAAACGGTTTGCACCTTTTAACTAAAGGACCTCCATCAGTATCTGCCCTTTCAAGAAGGTTTGGGAATTTTAGAGATATTTAGATAAGAGATATTTAGATATTTACTATTTAGAGTTCTAATTGAGATATTTACTTTTTCCTCTTATCCTGAACGAATCTGGAGAATAATCAATCATATTGTCGCTATCAATACGGCGAAAAAGGCCATAACGAAAAGGAAAAGTTATAATAACACGGTTTAACATGGTTCTGTTTTCGAGGAAACACACCTGATCAAGGTCCTTTCACTAAAGACTTATTCTTATTCTAAAGGATTTGTTTTAAATTTTCAATTATATTCGTCTTTCCATTCAGAACGTCGATCCACCACGACTTCCGCTTTTATTTGTAGAAAAAACAGATTTACAAAGCATTCATTTATTGAGCAAGATAGCAGAAGAAGGATTATTAACCTTTCCTAAATACATTCCTTATCAATTTAAAGATTTATCAACATTAAGTGCATGGTCAGATTATTCGCTGTTTTTTTAAATAAATTAAATACTGAAAAATTAGCTAGAGATTTTAAGGACATTTTGTAAGGCTGCAATTTTGGAAGGTTCTAACTCCTTCCATTCGCCCCGGCGTAAAGATTTAGGTAATACAAGCGAACCTAAACGAACGCGGATAAGGCGACTGACTTTAACTCCTTGGGATTCCCACAATCGGCGTACCAATCGGTTGCGTCCCTCTACCACAACCACATGGAACCAATGATTCTTTCCATTCCTGCCCACATCCACGATATCTTCAAAGCGTGCTTTTCCATCTTCTAATTTCACTCCATGGGCCAAGCGTTTTGTCGTGTCAGCATCAACCTCACCCATAATCCGTACGGCATATTCGCGCTCAATCTTGGATGAAGGATGCATTAAACGGTTTTCAAAGTCGCCATCGTTGGTAAAAAGCAATAATCCCGAAGTATTTATATCTAGCGCCCGACATTGATCCAGCGTCCGCTGAACAGTCGCGGTAATGCCTCAAACACTGTGGGTCGACCCTCGGGATCCTTGCGGGTACATACTTCCCCTAACGGCTTGTGATAAAGTAAAACTCGCACTTCCTCAGTGGGACTTATTTGATATAGTTTGCCATCAATATAAACAACATCATCTGGAGAGAGTCGATTGCCCAATTTTGCAGTGTGATTATTAATTTGAATGCGTCCTGCTTCAATAAGTTTTTCGATTTTACGTCGTGAACCGTAGCCCGCTCGTGCTAGAACTTTTTGAATACGTTCCGTCATAAAAATTAACCCACCCCTTCTTGGGAAAGGCGAAGGTCTTCGCTATTTTCTTCTTTATCCTCTTCTTTAGGAGAAAGTATAACTGACAATGCTAATTGTTCTGCTAATTGAGCACCCTTTTCTTCTAAATCCAGCACCTCCTCTAAAGGAGGTAGATCAGTTATCTTTTTTAAATTAAAATAATCTAAAAAGCTTTTGTGGTTACATAGAGAGCTGGTTTTCCTGGGACGTCCCGATAACCTTCTACTTTAATCCACTCACGATCCAATAATTTTTTCATAATGTCCGAACTCACTGTTACGCCGCGGATTTCTTCAATTTCTCCTCGCGAAATAGGTTGGCGGTAGGCAACTAAAGCGAGAGTTTCTAATAAAGCTCGTGAATATCGAGGTGGTTTTTTTCCCATAACCGCTGCAACCAAGGAGCAAAATTTGATTTTACCTGGAATCGATAACCGCTGGCCACTTCACACAACTCCACACCACGCTTTTCGTAATCTTCGCTGAGTTTGGATAATAAATTTTTAATTTCGGCAGATGAAGGTCTATCCTGTTCCTTAAATAATTGTTGCAGTCGCTCCAAAGTTAATGGCTCTGGCGAAGCAAACAACGCCGCTTCTAAAATGTATTTACGATTCACTTCACTCATTTCACCTATCCTCTGGCGCGAATATGAATAAGCCGAATGGTTCAGCTTGGACCAATTCAATTACAGATTGACGGATTAATTCTAAAATAGCAATCAAAGTAACGACAACGCCAATCCGGCCTTCTTCAAAACTAAATAATTCCGTGAAACTTATAAAACTTTCCTTACGAATTTCCAACAAAACGAGCGACATCCTTTCGCGAATAGATAAAAGTTCACGGGTAATAGAATGCGATTGATATAAAGAAGCTGTCTGTAATACGTCATTTAAAGCTCGAAGAAGCTCTGACAATTCTACCACCGGATATACTTTAGTAACATTCATCGGAGGAGCTGCAGCGTCGGCAATAAACGTGTCCCGCTCTATTCGAGGTAACGCATCCAAATCATAAGCTGCCTTTCTATAACGCTCATACTCTTGCAAACAACAAACCAGCTCTGCTCGAGGATCGCTTTCCTCTTCCTCCATCGTCGAACGAGGCAGTAAAAGCCGTGATTTGATTTCAGCAAGCATGGCTGCCATTACTAAATACTCGGCTGCCAGTTCAATTTTTATTTCACGCATAAGATCTACAAATTGCATATATTGTCGAGTAATTTCTGCAATAGGTATATCTAAAATATCGATATTGTGTTTCTTTATCAAATAAAGAAGTAAGTCAAGAGGGCCCTCAAAAGCCTCGAGAAATACATGAAGCGCATCGGGAGAAATATATAAGTCTTCTGGCAACTTCACTAATCGCTGGCCAGACACCTTTATTTCATAGTCGGCCACTAAATTAACAACTTCTTGATTTTCCATACTAATTCGTATTTCTTAAATGCTACTAAGCATAATACCTTATGTTGAGTTGAGATGGTAGATGACTCCCAAGATACGTATTGGCAAGAGCCAAAAGCACTACTACTTTAGGAAACTTAGCCATTTTTCTTGATTGTTATAAACTTTCCTAAAAGTCAATAACGTATGAAACTGCCTTGCGTTCCGCTACCTCAGGATCTTCCCCTTTGATAAATTGTTCTAAGTTATTAAAGAAGCTAATTCAACCAAACTCTCATCAAAGCCTCAAAAACTAAAATTATTTAGTTTTAAACGCCACCTGAATGTAAGTATCCCTGAATTACCCCGCTGGTAACGATGATCGTCAATTTGGCTTGGGCGAATGACACTCCAATCAAAAGCCATACCAATCAATTCAATGGTAGGGTGAATAAGTCCTGCTAATTCGTCAATCAATAAATGATAAGTTCTGTCATCGTCTTCTAAATAACATTATTAGGGCTTATATCTCGATGACTAATAATATGAAAAGATAATCGTTGTAATGCCGCGCTTCCTGTTTCGGCCGCTCTCATTAACAATGGCGCTAAGAATTACAAATTGGTCGTGCTCCCTTATTCTGAGAAAAGTAGCCTCCCCCGTATGGTGCGTATCCAAAGGTTTTTGTCGTAACGAGAATTATAAAAAGAATCTATTTAATGCAGCCAAATTTAATTGTGAAGGTTGCAAAGTGTTTGCATAAAAATAGTCTAATAAAGTTCTGATAATTTCTGCTTGTTATGGAGAAATTTTATAAGGAGCTATTTTTTCTGTTTATCCAGTTAAATAATTAGAAATAATAAGGACCGCATTTTAAATAATTAGAAATAATAAGGACCGCATTGGTAAATTCCTTTAGGATGAGCAGTAATGGCGAGATAAACCCGCGTTTTGAAAATTTTTAGCATTTTTTATGTTTCCTAGTAATAAACGCTTTCATAGGATACAAGTTTTAAAGCATATAAAAAAGCATATAAACCGGCTTCGTTTTTTAGCTACCATACCCCTCATTAATCCTTCCTAGAGATACAGGTAGAGACTCACCAAAGAAAGATCCCAAGGAAAAATAAGAAAAAACCGCATCGACGATAGGCTTGATTAAGGTAAAGTCAGCTGTCATAGAAATTAAATTTCACTCGTGTCACCCCTGCCTTCGCAAATCACCTTGAGCATCTCCCCAGTAAGATCTACTACAGTGGAAGGATCTATGCTGGTTAATCCTCTGTCAATGATCAAATTCACCTGATCGACTAATTTTTCTTCTAATTCTACTACGTTGGGAAACGGCCAGCCTTGAGAAGAAGTAAGCGTGACACTCATTAAAGGTTTTTGAAAACCTGCAATAAAGTCTGGGCAATGGGATGTCCTGGCACTCAGATACCAATTGTTTTTCGTTTGGGATGTAACATCTGACGCGGTATTTCTCGCGTAACTAGTAGAATAAAGGTATAAGAACCTGGCGTATGAGCTTTTAAAAATCGGAAGGTAGGGTTATCGATGCGAGCATAATTGGCAATATCAGAAAGATCACGACAAAGTAAGGTAAAAAGATGAACTTCATTCAGCTGTCCTAAACGACGTACCCGATCTACTCCGGATTTATTCCTCAAACCACATCCCAATGCATAGCCCGAATTAGTGGGATAAATAATCACTCCGCCTCCCTCGAGAGTGGCCACCGCCTGCCTAATTAAGCGGGACTGTGGATTGTCAGGATGTATTCGGATTGTCGACATAGATTAATAATAGTATATTATTGATTTTAGCAAAGCAGAAAAGACTAATTTTTAATGCGTTTCCTTTTCGATTACTTTCCAATTATTTGCTTTTCCATTGCCTATAAGCTCTGGGGAATTTACACCACTACTGCTGTAGCTATGATTGCGTCCATTTTACAAGTTGGTACTTATTGGCTGGGCTTTCGTCGTCTTGAAAAATTTCATGTTATTACCCTAATTTTCATTTTATTATTGGGAACCTTTACTCTCATTTTCCACAAAGCCATTTTTATCAAATGGAAACCCACCATTGTTTATTCGATATTCGCGGTGGTTTTACTAGGTAGTGATTTTATTGGAAAACACACCCTGATGCATCTGCTTAAAGAAAAAATTGAGTTACCCAGTAAAATATGGTCTCGATTAAATTTGAGTTGGGCCTTATTTTTTCTTTTCTTAGGAATTTTAAATCTTGTGGTGGTATATGATTATGACACCAATGCTTGGGTGAATTTTAAACTATTTGGAACCTTTAGAATCTTAGGACTTATGCTAGTTTTTATTTTAGGGCAAGCTTTTTACATTGCGCGTCATTCGCAATCAAAAATCAACTCTCATAGTTAATTATGTATTATGCCAATCTATTGTAAAAATCAAGAAGACAGCTTCGAACGCCGGCGGAGCGTTCGACCCACACATTTACAGCGATTAGAGGAACTTCGAGGACAAAATCGTCTTTTTCTGGTGGGCCCTCTGCTTAATATTGAAATTAAAGGTTCTTTGATTGTCGCGGAATTTGCCAATCTTAGTGCAGCCAAAGAATGGGCCGCAGCGGATCCTTATGTTACCGCAAATGTTTATTCTCGAGTAATCGTCTACCCTTTTAAAAAATTATGCCATAATTATTAAGCCTATGTCCCTTCAAGAAGATCGTATTGCTCACATTCAAGAACGACTTATAAAGGTTTTTCATCCAGAAAAATTAACCGTACACGACGAAAGTCATTATCACGTGAGTCATGTCGGCGCTAAAGAAGGTAAAGGACATTTCGCTATTTCTATCGTAGCGAAAGCTTTTAAAAATAAAAGTCCCGTCAAATCTCATCAAATGATTTATGAAGCCTTGGATGATTTAATGAAAACGGATATTCACGCTTTGCGAATTCAAATAAAAGCATCTTGATCTACGAGCTCAGAACCAGCAACGCGCCGACAATTTGTATCTTCTAAATAAAAAGTTAAAAATACAGCAATAATTAGGCTGAAAAGCAATATAGCAAAATCCAATTGGTAATGCGAGGAATAGATAGAGACATGATGAATATGGCGCCAGAATGAATTTAATAACCATCTCACCAAGGAGATGGAAACACCACAAAAGGCTGCTATCATGTTATGTTAGTTAAGGCAGGCTGTCACTGTTAAGGGTGGAGGATTTAATTCACAACTTACTGAAAATACAATAACTTGCATGCTGGCAAATAATCTGAAAAAAAATAACGCTAAAAGCAGCGAGTGATAGCTTAAATTAGGCACATATAAAATAACGGATAATAATATCACTTAAAATGTAGCTCGTACTCTCAAAGGCAATCGCCTAGATTTGATTCCGTCAGAGATTAATCCTACAAAAGAAGCTCCCGCAAACCAACCTAAATAAATAAGTAAAACCGTTCCGGCAGCAGCGGGTTTCAGTAAATGATAACTAGCCAATTAAATAAGACCCCCACGAATCGGGAAAGCCTGCAAGAAGAATAAATAAGAAACAACCAATTCAATTATACAATTAATCCAAACTTGACGTTTATGAAGTAATTCCCATAATCCTTGTAATCCTTCACGAAAACTAGACACTAATACTTTTTCTTCTTAAACTTTATGAGAAACAACAGAATTTCTGTTTCCTATTAAGAACAACAAAAGACTTAAAAGAGTCCTAATAATAGCCACTAATATCCACAGGAATGGTTGGCAAGTCACCATCCCTAGTAATTTACTAATCTAGTCAACAAGATGTCCCCCAGAACCCCTCCTAATGCATCCAAGGATGTAGTCCCAAATAATAAAAGCAAATTGATTAGCAGGAAGTCCAATACAAGCAATTTTTAGCGCTACAACAAAAGCAAAAGCCCATCCAAAACCTACTAAAAGCCTACTAAAAGCCAACCTATATAAGCGATTTCCAAACTATCAAAATTCAGAAATAAATAAGTCCCCAAATTATACCTACTAGGCTATAGCCAAAACAATTCGGGAATTAAAACGATCCAACAAAACCCCTACTAAAATACTAAAATCTGCATAGAAATATAAGTATAATAATAAGCCGCTTCTAAACTACGAAATGAGGTGGCGTTTAATCGATAAGCAACTAAAAGTTGCGAAGTTATTACACTGAGGATAACTCGGAGAAGATAAGCATAAAAATAGAAAAGACCTAATGAAAGCGCAAATTATCCATGGCAGATACCGAAAATTGTCCTTTCTGGCGATCTCTTGCATGATATCAGATTACTATTTTTATCTTTTATTCCAAACAAGCTACTCCACGGAAAGATGAGAAATTCCTATAAAGAAAGCAAAACTTCTCTTGCCATCCCGTTTAAGTTAGGTTATAGTGCGACCCTCAGTTGCAGAGAAAAGAATATGAAAAAAGAAATTCATCCAAACTATCAAGAAGTTAAAGTCACCTGCAGTTGCGGGAATACCTTTTCTATAGGATCGACTTTGGAGCAAGATTTTCACCTGGAAATATGTTCTGAATGCCACCCCTTTTATACCGGACAACAGAAAATTATTGATACAGCAGGTCGCGTTGAACGGTTCCGCAAGAAATACGCTAAACGCGAAGCAGCCAATACCGAAAAGGCAAAAAAATAATTCTTTTGGGCTATTGACTTACAAACTGAAAAACGTCTTCAATGGCAGCGAATGTCTTTTCCATATTACCTTTAACCAAGTATTTTCAGCCGTCGTCATTTCTTAGCGCCTGGTTGTCCATGAAATAAACCATTCAAATGGCGTACCATCAAACAAATATAAAGGGCAGTCCAACAACTAATTGCCGGGCTACATAAGATAAATAACGAAATAATATATTTTTTGGGATTTTTCTTTTTTTGTTCTTCATTGAAATACAAATGATCGGAGCAAACACTAAAGGGTTAGCGTAGTCTTCTCGGCCAATCATCACCCAATCAACGTGGCCCAAATGACAATTGATGGCTTCGATAGTTTTGATACCTCCGTTAATAACCACCTCTAACTCCAGAAAATCCCGCTTAATGCAGTAAACCATGGGATAGCACAATGGAGAGGGATAGTTCGATTTTCGGCTAGACTTAATCCTTTTAACTAAGCTTTACGAGCATGGATAATAAAAATACGACAACCAGCGCTCACCACAATCATCTACCTCTATTCGAGTTTTAATCGAGACGGGAATCTTGTGGACTTCTGCTTGCATAGCAGATACACAATCTGCTACTAAATTAGCTTCTCTTAAATAAGGACG
Source organism: Coxiella-like endosymbiont of Rhipicephalus sanguineus (assembly GCF_018687865.1). Classification (NCBI taxonomy): domain Bacteria; kingdom Pseudomonadati; phylum Pseudomonadota; class Gammaproteobacteria; order Legionellales; family Coxiellaceae; species Coxiella-like endosymbiont of Rhipicephalus sanguineus. The sequence continues at coordinate 22,120 of NZ_NIQB01000060.1, forward strand.
CCGTAAACCGACCTGCTGTTACTCGGTTTCTGGGACAACCTACATTCAAATTAACTTCATCGTAACCTTGTTTATAAGCTATACGCGAACATAACCCGAAATCTGACGCATTAACATTCGGTAATGTCGATCAGTGCAATTCATCATGGGCAATTCATCATAGGTGTAATAGAAATACATAGATTTAACATGACAATATTTTAGTTATTTTTGAAAATCAATGAAAGTCTGGATAAGAAAGAGTATTCGCTTCATCAAATAAGTGAAAATTAACAAATTTGCTGTTTTAGGTGCTTTTCTAATTCTTTATCTAAGTCTCTAGTATAATCTTTCTCAATAACATAAGCAATCATACCATTCTAAAGGTTCACTAAGGGATTTATTAAGAAGACCATAAAACGCCAGAGGGACGACCAAAATCAAGCGGTGAAATAAACCAGCTGTTCGACTGGCCTCTATTTTATTCGTTATTTCCGGAGCAAAAATTTCAGCTTCATATTTTTCGGGTCGGTAGGTTTCACAAAGCTACTGCTTCCCCTACTTTTTGGATGAAACCACCTCAATCTATCAGAAGTCAATTCCGTATAAGGTTTCCGGCTTTCAGGATGGGTATATTCCTTAATGGGTTCTAAATGCTCTTTTCCCGTGAGGAATTTAAACCTGTTGATAGGAAATATTTTTACTTTACTAGCATTAGCTACAATAACTTAAATTTTTATAAATCATCCTTTTATTGCATTCTACGATACAATTCGCAAACCCAATTTAACCGACACTGATCAGGAGTTTTCTCAAGTGGCGTTCGGCTATTAAGAATTTCTTTCCCTCGCAAAGTAACACACCAGCATTCCCCAGTACTCTGATTGCATTGCTTCGAAATATAATCACCGAAGAGAGTACATTGAGCAATATAAATGTCAGCAGGTTTCGGAGTTTTTGACAATAAGGTTTTTCAAACATGCAAACAAGAATCTTCTTTGCGAGTGTAATCGTGACGTTTAATAAATACACTAAACACAAAAACAAGAATCACTAATATTAAAATGTAAAAAATGGTTCTCATAGTAATTCATTCATAACTTCTTATTCGCTAACAATTCGTTTTTTTCGCTATTTTTTTGCTTTAGCGGTATCATTACGTAATTCAGCTAATTCATCCAAATAGGCTCTAATAATTTTACCAGAAATGTAAGTCGCGAGTAAAAACAGAATCTTCGAATCGTTCAATTTTTGGCTCTCCTGATATTACCATATCGTTCACCGTCCAATAAACATCTGGAAGATCTTGATATATTAACCAATCTGCACCAATTGATTTTCGGACGTCATCAACCAATTTTTCGTGTGCGATTAATTCTGCAACTGTAGGCATATCAATTCCATACACATTAGGATAACGAATTTCAGGGGCCGCCGAAGCAAAGTAAACTTTTTTTGCTCCTACATCGCGCTCCATTTGAATGATTTCTTTTGAAGTTGTTCCTCTTACTATCGAATCATCCACCAATAAAACAATTTTATTGGCAAACTCAGCTCTAATTGCATTTAATTTTAAACGTATTGAACTCTGGACACATAGCTTGACCCGGCATAATAAAGGTTCGCTAAATATAGTGATTTTTTATAAACCCTTCCGAATAAGGAATTTTTAAAACCTGGGCTAAAGAGCATGGGTGGCATTACGACTCGTGTCAAGAATTGGAATTATCACATCAATATCATGATCCAGCTGCTCTCGTAAAATCTTTTTAGCCAAGCTTTTAATCCATCCCGGCCCACGCCTGATATACAGGTATATTATCCATAATAGAATCGAGGCGCACTAAATAAATATACTCAAAAATACAACTCAAAAATACAAGGTGAATGACTAACCGTTTTAGCACATTGCTCTCGGTTAATTTATTCTTCTCGATTAAAATAAATAACCTCACCAGGACCAACATCACCCAACAGTTCAAAGCCCAATGCATCTAAAGCAATACTTTCTGAAGCCAACATGAATTCCGAAGCATTTCTGTTATCTCGTTT